>DASVHB010000116.1:0-11451 GCA_036379195.1 Pirellulales bacterium | reverse complement strand
TTCGCACGTTGCCAATAGCCCGTTTTGCCAGGCCATCCCCATGGCTTGCCCGGCGGGATTGTAGGCAAACACCGCCTCGCCCAGGGCCACGCAGTTGCGCAGCGTCATCTGCACTGGCGTGGCCGCCGGGGCGCCGGGCATCAGCATATCGACCCGCGGGTTCGGATCGACCCGCACAAAAGCGACCTTGTCGTGCGAGGGCCCTCCCTGGTTCGAGGCGTTGCGGACTACCAACGAACATTGCTCGAACCAAAGCGATTCGACCGATTGCAACTCGAAGAGTGACCAGTTCTCCGAAGGCGCCGCACGCGACAGATCGAGTTCGAGGGCCACACCCGCCAGCCGCAGCCCGCCGCCGTTGAGCTTGACCATGCCTCGGGGATAACTCACCGGGTTGGTGTCGCTGGGGCAAAACCGCACCAGCGGCCGAAAGCCCTCGCCCGCGCGAACGGACACGCGCAGATCGGACAACACTAGCGGCAATTCCTCCCGCGGACCGCTGTAGCGCAGCTCAATCGTATCGTTGTTTTTCGCGGCGGCACACGCTTCAGCAAGTGTCGCATATCGCTGTGGACTTTTTTGACCGTCGCCCACCACGAGCAAGCCTTTGGGCAAGGGTGGCAGGTCTTGCGCGACCGAATCGATCGACGCGCTGAGGTCCGCTGAATTCGTGTCGAGATCTGCCGCTGAGTTCGCGGCGACTGCGTCGGTGGTCGCTGGATCGTCCATCGGCACGGCAGGCACCTCCTCGCGCGCTGGGCCTTCGAGGCGTGGTGTCGAATTCTTCGTTAGATCGGCACGCGGCTGAACCTTCACCGGCGTTTGGGGCGATCGCCGCGGTGACGAAACCTGCGCGGCAGCCGCGCCTTCCGATCCAGATCCGCCGGTTTCATCTGAAGCCGAAGAATCGCGGGACGAGCCATCACTGGCGGCCGTTTCTCTAAGCTCGGCCGGCCGCTTGGCCCGCGGAACATGCGTGGCGACGCTCCGCGAAGTGGCGTCGTTGGGCGGCTGCGGGGCGGCCGGCTGTGCCTCGGGTTCCGCATCGAGCAACCCGGGCCAGGGGCGATCGAGCAGCACGACCGCGGCCAGCAACACGACGACCGGCGCCAGCCAGGCAATATGCCGCAGCAGCGACGAAGGCCGCGCGCCGGCCGCCTCAGGGCTCCAAGTCCCACGCTCGACGCCGGGCAGCGGAAAACCGATCTGTTCGGCAAGCAAATGCAAGTCGGCGATCAATTCGCCGGCGTGCTGGTAGCGACGCAGCGGATCTTTGGCCAGCATCTTGTTCACCACCGCCGATAGTTCCGGCGGGAGCGCGGGGTTGAACTCGCGCGGATCGGGCGGAGGATCGCTGTTGTGCTGTAGCAACTTTTGCAACACCGTGCCGTCGGGAAACGGAGGACGACCGGTCAGCATGTAGTAAAGCGTGCAGCCCAATGAGTAAATGTCGCTGCGCACATCGGCGCTGCGGGGATCGCGCGCCTGTTCCGGCGAAATGTAGTCGAACGTGCCCAGCGTCACACCGCTGGCGGTCAGGTCGTCGCCGCCAGAATGCACCTGGTGCAAGCGTGCCAGGCCCATGTCGACCAGCTTCGCCCGGCCGTCAGCCATGATGATCAGGTTCGACGGCTTAATGTCGCGGTGAACCACGTCGCGGCTGCTGGCGTGAGCCAAGGCGTGAGCGACCTGCAGCGTATAGCTCAGCGCTTCGGCGGCCGACAGCGGGCCTTTGCGCTCTACCAGGTCGCGCAGGTTCGTCCCTTCGATGAACTCGAAGACGATATAATTCAGCCCGCGGTCTTCGCCCACGTAATAGACACGGGCGATGTTTTCGTGGTCGAGTCGTGCCGCCGATTGGGCCTCATTCTGAAAACGGCGGCGGGTCTCCTCGTCGGCCCCTTGATCGCGCGAGAGGACCTTGAGAGCCACCTCGCGGTTAAGCATGGTATCCAGCGCGCGAAAGACGGCCCCCATGCCGCCGCCGCCGACATACTCCAGCAACTGGAAATGATTCAACTGCTCACCGGCGAGTTGCTTCGATAGCTCGCCGGGAGAGATACCCCGTGCCGGCGTGCTGGCCAACGGGGGCCGCTGTGAAATCACCGTCGCCTGCTCGGGATCGCAAGCCGCCTCGCCCGGTACATAAACCTGACGGCGACTCGAGCCTTCTAGGCTACCTCGCCCGATCAATGTTCGCTGGCTCGATCCAGTACTGCTCATGACGGATTCGGTCGCCCGAAGGATCCTTAATCGCCGCTCCCACACAGCCCGTATGGCTGCGGCAGCCCCGCCTACCGTATTTCCCTACCGAGACGAACGTCTCGAAAGACTTGGCACTGCGCAACTTAGTTGCGGTTTCACTTATGGTATTTGGTCTCGCCGGGCAGGTCAAACGATGGCTGGGAGGGATCGTGTCCTAATGGCGTGGTGCTGGCAAGGCCAGGACACCCTTCTCGCAGCGTGGCAGGCAGCCGCCTCCGGGCGGAACGTTTCCCCGCTTGTTTCGCGCCGCGTTCGGCTCGGTGAGGCCGCTGGACACTTTGGTTAGTACCAGGCGCCCGTCGTGCCTATTTTTTGAGCAAACCAACGGATGCACGAAATGAAGCATCGATGCCTAGAGCGAAGGCAATGCTAGCAATTCGTTGTAAGTGCTTGCATTGCATTGCTATCGGACGCAAGCTTGACTCGACGACAGAATTTGACGAATCTGCCGGCCGATGGGGGATGGCCGGAGGAAAGCAATGCTACACCCCCTGCAAATCATCGATGGAGGAGAATGGAATGGCCTCTCGGGCGAAAACCGCGATTCAGGCGAACACACGAGAACTCATGCGCATCGCCAAAGAGATGTACCTGCAAGAGCCGGACTGGGTGAGTTTCTTTCGCGAGATGATGGGGGTGGGCGGCGTCATGCGGACGCTCTTTCCCGACCCCGACTCGCAGGCGGCGTTTGAGCAAACTCCCGCGTATATGAAGCTCCAGCAAATGATCAGGACCCTGCGCGACCGCGAGAAAACGTTTCCGCCCAAGGAAAGCACCCGGGTCATCACCATCCGGATTCCGGCCAGTCTCCACGATTCGCTGACGGCCGAAGCCTACGAGCGGTATACGAGCGTCAACAAGCTCTGCATTTCGAAGCTGTTGCAGATTGTCGAAAACGAGCTGGTGCCCAGCAAAAAGAAGCGCGAGCCGCGAGCCGCGAAACCCAAAGAAAAAAAAGAGGAGATCGAAAAATAGCGTGTTCAGAGCGGACCTGTAAGCCGGGTTTTGTCACCGCGGCCGTCGCCGGCCGCGGTGGATGGCCATTTCTCTAGGAGGCCGATTGCTCGGCCCCTCGAGCAGCCTACCCGGAAGTCGGTGGCGGGCCGGACCAACCCGCGGTCACGTCGCACAGCCGATGGCCGCGCGGCGGACGCTGCTTCCTGTTTGGCTTTGCTCCGGGCGGGGTTTGCCTAGCCAGACTGGTCGCCCAGCCTGCTGGTGAGCTCTTACCTCACCGTTTCACCCTTACCGCGCAGGCGAGCCTGCGAGGCGGTTTGCTTTCTGTTGCACTTTCCCTGACCTTGCGGCCGGTGGGCGTTACCCACCGCCCTGTCCTGCGGAGCCCGGACTTTCCTCCCGCCGAAGACGTGCTTCTGCCGGCGGCCATCCAGTCCACTCTGAACACATCGTTTTTTGATCGCCGGGTACGCAACTTGGCCCCTAGCGTAACGAGCGCGAACCACATTATAACGCCTCCCGGCTCGCTTTGAATGGAGAAAAGCATGTCTGATTTGGTTCACCATTCTGATTTGGCTCACCACGCTGCCGACGAAGGCTCATCGGCTTCAATCACCGAGAAACTGCAGTTTGAACCTCTATGTGCGGTGGTCGGCGGCACAGAGTTACGTGTACCTGGTGCGCGACGGACGTGTGACGCGCGCGGACGCGGTGAGGTGCCTCGGTCGGCACTTGAAGCTGGCAATTGAGCACGAAGAGACGGGGATCACCGGCGGGCTTGTTTGCGTTTTGTCGTCGCTGTGGCCCATTGAGGCGCAGGACGAACTCCGCGAAGCCTTCGACCGCAAGTTGGTCGATCTCGGCCTCGTGGACTGGGGATTCGTAGAAGCGAGCATTGAAGATGGCGAGTCCGGGTTGCGCAAAGAGCTGGCGAATTGCCCTAACACCGGGATCGACGATACTATCGAAGAGTTGCGGCACTGGGCTTCGTTTGAGGAAAGGCCGGTCACGAAGCCGACTCCGCGACCAACTTGGAAGCCGCCCCCCTGGACGACGGCCATCGCTTCCGCCGCAAGCCGTGCCACGGGGCCGTCGTCGCAGGAGCCATTGGCGTCGCCCGTCGAGGCGCGCCGCGACCGCGTTGGCCGGAACGATCCGTGTCCGTGCGGCAGCGGCAAAAAATTCAAGAAGTGCTGCGGCGGCCGGCGGTGAAACCCCCGGCGTTGGATACATCGGCACGGCTCTTCCTGCAGTTTGCCCGACGAGCTTGCACCGGGTTGGCAGCCCACCTAAACTCGTTGAGGACCGAATTCTGGGGTAGCCCACCGGTCTCCCGCCTCGATCCATTTCCGCCGCGACTTCCGAATGCACTGCCCTCCATCGTTTTTCATCCCATGGTCCAGCCGCCGTCGCGGCGGCCGCAGGGTTGCCGCCTGCGCTGTTTTGCTCATCGCCGTATCGGCGGTTGCTCGCGGCGAGCAGCAATACCCGCCGTCGCTGGTGGCGCCGACCGAGCCGCTTACGCCCGCCGAGCAACAAGCGAGGTTTCATCTGCCGCCAGGTTTTGTCATCGAGTTGGTGGCATGCGAGCCGGCCATCCATAAGCCGATGAACCTGAATTTCGACGGACGGGGCCGGCTCTATGTGACCAGCTCGCTGGAGTACCCGTTTCCGGTGCTCGACGGCAAACCGGGCCGCGACACCTTGCACGTGCTGGCCGATCACGATGGCGACGGAAGTTTCGAGAGCGTGACGCAAGTCGTCGGCGGGCTGAATATTCCCATCGGCGTAACGCCCGTCGCCGGTGGAGTGATCTATTACAGCATTCCAGACATCTACGGTTGGACGGGCGACGTCGAACATCCTGAGGGGCAGCCCGGCAAGCTGCTCTATGGCACCTTCGGCTCGCGCGACACACACGGCATGGCCAACTCGTTCACCCGCTGGATCGATGGCTGGATTTATGCCTGTCACGGTTTCTCCAATACCTCGAATGTGGCCGGCGCCGACCGCCGCCAGTTCACCATGCAGTCGGGCAACACCTTTCGCATGCGGGCCGACGGTTCGCACGCAGAGCAGGTCACGCACGGCCAAGTGAACCCCTTCGGCCTCTGCTTCGATCCGCTGGGCAATCTCTTCTCGGCAGATTGCCACACGATGCCCATCTATCAGTTGCTGCGCGGGGCCTATTACCCCAGCTTTGGCAAGCCGCACGATGGGTTGGAGTTCGGCCCTACGATGATCGGGCATAGTCATGGTTCGACCGGCATCGCCGGCGTGGTGTATTACGCTGCCGAACAGTTTCCGCCGGAATATCGCAACACGGTCTTCATTGGCAATCCCGTTACCGGGCGCGTGAACCACGATCAATTGCGCTCGCGTGGTACGACATTGGAGGCCGTTGAGCAGCCCGATTTTATTACCTGCGACGATCCGTGGTTTCGCCCGGTCGATCTAAAGCTGGGTCCCGACGGAGCGTTGTACATCGCCGATTTTTACAATCGAATTATCGGGCATTACGAGGTGCCGCTGACGCATCCCGGACGCGACCGGCACCGGGGCCGCATCTGGCGCGTGCGATATCAGCCAGAGGTCGGAGGTCAGAAGTCGGAGGTCAGAGAGGATGCCGCCAAATGGCGGATGCCAGAGCTAGCGGAACAGACCGTGGCACAATTGATCGAACGGTTGGGCCACGCAAATCTGACCGTGCGGGTGTTGGCCACAGAAGAACTGGCGACGCGGTCAGGATTCTCCGCCGAGCAGCTTCTGCCCGAGGGCGAAGATGATGCGACTGCGCGGCGGCGAGCGCATGGGCTGTGGCTGGTCGAACGAAAATTGCCAGGAGGACTCGATGCGACGACGATCGAGCGCCTGGCGAACGATGCCTCGCGGCTGGTGCGGGTTCATCTGGTGAAAGCGTTGTCCGAACGGCCCGTTTGGCTAGGTGACTCGCTCGATATTGCCGAACTGGTGCGCGGCAAGCTGGAGGATGCCGATCCGTGGGTGCGCCGCGCGGCGGCCGATGCGCTGGGACGACATCCGCAGATGGAATCCGTCGAGCCGCTGTTGAGGCTGTGGGCCGCCACCTCCGCGGAAGATTCGCATTTGATTCATGTCGTCCGCATGGCGCTGCGCGACCATTTGTTGGTGGAAGGCATGTACGCTCGTTTGGCCAAGCTGGCGGCGGCAAACGCTCAGTATGCCGATCGCCTCGCCGAAGTCAGCTTGGGCGCGGCGACGCCCGCGGCGGGTGAGTTCGTGTTCGCACACTTAAGGCGACGCGGCGGCGCCGACGGGCGGCTGGCCGCCGACGTGCATCACGCCGCCCGCTATCTGCCGGCAGACGCCCTCGATGCGCTCTACGCCTGGGTCGAGAACCGTGACAACGGCGATTTAGCCCAGGCCCGCGACGCCGTCTTGGCGATTGAACACGGTCTGCAAGAACGGGGCATGCCGCCGCCCGAGGCCGTGACGCGCTGGGCCGCGACGGTGGTGGGCAGGTTGCTGGCGACCGATTCGCCGCCTCTGGTGCAAGGCGGGGTCGCCCTGGTGCGCGAGCTCAAGCTTACTGGCTTACAGAACGAGCTAACCAAGTTGGCGACGGCTTCGGAAAAACCGCTCGAGCTTCGGTCGGCGGCGATCGACGCCTGCGTGGCAACCGACGCCGATCGCTCGATTGGCCTGTTGAACGCGTTGCTAACCAAGGCCGACGAACCGCTCGCGCTGCGACAGAAGGCGGCTGGGGCGCTGGCGAATCTGCAACAGCCCGCCGCCCGCGTCGCGCTGTTGGCTCAATTGCGCACCGCCGCCGATCGGCTAGCGGTCGAGATCGCCGCGGCTCTGGCCCTCAGGCCCGACGGCGCCGAAGCGCTGCTCAACGAAGTCGCGGCCGGTAAGGCATCGCCGCGGCTGCTGGTGGAACGAGTGGTACGCGAACGGTTGACCGCCGCCAAAGTTGCGGACTTGGACGAGCGATTGGCCCGTCTGACGGCCGACTTGCCGCCCGCCGATGAGCGCATCGCGCAGCTTATCGCCGCACGCCGCGACGCGTTCACCAAGATTCAAGCCGAGGCCGCGGCGGGAAAACAGGTCTTCCAGAAGTCGTGCGCCGGTTGTCATCGCGTGGCCGGACAAGGCGCCAAAGTCGGCCCCGATCTCGATGGCGTGGGACTGCGCGGACTCGATCGGTTGCTCGAAGACGTGCTCGACCCCAGTCGCAATGTCGATCAGGCGTTTCGAGCCACCGTGGTGAGTACTTCCGATGGGCTGACGCTCTCGGGGCTGGCGTTGCGCGAGGAAGGCGCGATCTTAGTAATGGCCGACTCGCAGGGAAAAGAGGTCCGTATCCCGACCGCGGATATTGACGAGCGCGAGGTCACCACGCTCTCGCCAATGCCCAGCAACGTGGCCGACCTGCTGCCCGAAAGCGATTTCGCGCATTTGCTGGCGTTCCTGTTGTCGCAGCAGCAGAAGGGCGAAAAGTAGGCTCAAACCTCTGTGAACCGCTCGTTTCTGTTTCTCACTTGCCAGATTGGCTCCGAAGGGGCGATCAAGCGTGAACTCGCACGGCTCTGGCCCGATTTCCGCTTTGCCTATTCGCGGCCGGGCTTTTTGACCTTCAAATTGCCTGACGACGACGCGCTGTCCGACGACTTTGACTTGCGCAGCATCTTTGCCCGAAGCTACGGGTTTTCGATCGGCAAAGTGCGCGGCTCGACGGCGGACGAACTGGCGGCGACGTCGATGCAGATGGTCGCAGGCCAGAGTTTCGATCGGCTGCACGTTTTCCCGCGCGATCTCGCAGCCCCCGGCGATCACGATTTTGAACCCGGCTTGACCGTGGCCTCGCGCGAAGCCGAAGACGCCTTGCGCCGCGCGTGGCAATCGCAACGCGCAGCGCCGCCGCCCGAACGGCGTCTGGCCAGGCCGGGCGAAACGGTGCTCGACTGCGTGCTGGTCGAGCCGAACGAGTGGTGGCTAGGTTGGCACCGCGCGCGCGGTTGGTCCTCGCGCCGGCCCGGAGGGCTGAGCCTGCTACGCTTGCCCGACGACGCGGTCTCGCGAGCGTATCTCAAGATGGAGGAGGCGCTGCGCTGGTCGCGGTTGCCAATCGAGCCGGGGCAACGCGCGGTCGAATTGGGCTGCTCGCCGGGCGGGTCGTGCCAGGCATTGTTGCGCCGGCAATTGCACGTGACTGGCGTCGACCCGGCCGAAATGCACCCGGCGGTGCTCGCCGATCCGCGCTTCACGCATATACGCAAGCGGGCAGCCGACGTGCGGCGGCGCGACTTCCGCGGCACCGACTGGCTGCTGGCCGACATGAACGTCGCGCCCACTTATACGCTCGACACGGTCGAAGCGATCGTGCGGCATCCGAGCGTCCACGTGCGCGGGTTGTTGCTCACGCTCAAGCTGATCGATTGGAAGCTGGCCGACGAGGCCCCGGCCTATTTACAACGCATCCGTGCTTGGGGATTTCCCTATGTTCGCGCGCGCCAACTGCAGTACAACCGCCAGGAGTTTTGCGTCGCCGCGCTGCGCCGCAAGCCACGGCCAAAACGACGGTGAGGCAGGCGCGGTCGTCAATGCACGAACGTCGCCCAAAGTCGCCTTTCCGTCCGGGAAAGTAGCGTTACTTGCTCGGAGCGAAAAGCAACGATGCCGCGTCCGGCAGAGCTCGCCGCGATGGGCCGGTGTATTTCGAGCGCGGACGAATAAGGCGATTGTCGTCGAGCTGCTCGATCACATGGGCACTCCAACCGCTCACCCGGCTAACGACAAACAGTGGCGTGTAAAGCTCCACCGGCAAATCCAGGTAGTGGTAGAGCCGGGCGCTGGGCCAATCGAGATTCGGCGGCAGGTTCTTCTCTTGGCGGACGATCGTTTCGATGACTTCCGCCGTGCGCTCCAGTGCTTCGCGGCCGGTCTCGCGGGCCAATTCGCCACAGAGTGCCTTGAGATACGCGGCCCGCGGATCGCCCGTCTTGTACACGCGATGGCCGAACCCCATGATTCGCCGTTTGGCGGCCAGCGCGTCGCGCACCCAGCGCTCGGCGTTTTGTTCGCCGCCTACTTCACTGAGCACTTCCATCACGCGCTCGTTCGCGCCGCCGTGTAGCGGGCCTTTCAATGCGCCGATGGCCGCCGTCACCGCCGAATGCAAGTCGCTCAAGGTCGAGACCACCACGCGTGCGGTAAACGTCGAGGCATTGAACTCGTGCTCGGCGTAAAGGATGAGCGAAACATCCATCGCCTTGACGGCGCGCGGTGTCGGTGGACTGCCCGTGAGCATCCAAAGCAGGTTTTCGGCCAGGCCCCGGCTCGCCTCGGCATGCAAAGGCTCTTTGCCGTGAGCCAGCCGATAACGTGCCGCGACAACCATCGGCAACTGAACCAGTAGCCGTTCGGCTTTGCGGACGTTCGCATCATGGCTGTTGTCGGCGATGTCGGGATCCCAATGGGCTAGCATGCTGGCGCCGGTGCGCAGCGCGTCCATCATCGGCGTGGCCGACGGCATGGCGCCGAGCGCGTCCACCAGGGGCGGCGGCAGCGGGCCGACAGCCGCAAGACGCGCGCGGAAGCTTTCGAACCGGCCTCGGTCGGGCAGCTCACCGTGCAACAACAGATGAGCCACTTGCTCAAAGCTGGCATGCGCCGCCAGATCTTCCACCGCGTAACCGCGGTACTGCAATCCGCCGGCGAGCGTGCAAATGGCGGTTTCGCCCGCTACCACGCCCTCTAGTCCGGGCCGATAAATCTCTTCAGTCATCGTCGTCCTCGTCGATCGCTCTCGCGTCTTCTCGACGCAATCCGGTGATTTCGCCGAGCGAATGGTGGCGGTCGCGGGCTGCGTACTCGTCGTATCGCAGCAGCTCATAAAGCTCTTGCCTCGTTTGCATCACGTCGAGCAATTCGCGCTGGGTACCCTGGTCGCCGATCATGGCCAGCGCCGCTTCGATGCCTTTCATGGCCACCCGCAGCAGCGTCACCGGAAACAACACGGCCGCGTAGCCCAGGTCGGCCAGCTCATCGAGCGCGAGCAGCGGGCTTTTGCCAAACTCGGTCATGTTGGCCACCAGCGGAACATCAATCGCCTCGGCAAACCGCTCGAACTCTTCCAAATCGACCAAGGCTTCAGGAAAGATCCAATCGGCGCCGGCATCGACATACCGCTGTGCTCGATCGACGGCCTGAGAAAACCCCTCGACGCCGCGGGCGTCGGTCCGCGCGACGATCACCAGATCGGCGTCAGCCCGGGCGCCGATAGCGGCCTGCAGCTTCTCGCACATCTGGTCGACGTCGACCAAGCTCTTGCCCGACAGGTGACCGCAGCGTTTGGGAAGCTGCTGGTCTTCGAGCTGAATGGCGGCGGCGCCGGCTGCTTCGAGCTCGCGCACGGTCCGCTCGACGTTCACCGCCTCGCCGAAGCCGGTGTCAGCATCGACCAGCAACGGAATAGCGACGCTTCGAGCGATCCGCCGCGTGTGCTCGGTCAGTTCCGAAAGGGTGAACAGCCCAACGTCGGGCAGGGCCAACTCGCCAGCCGAGAAGGCGGCTCCGGAGAGATAGGCCGCCTCAAAGCCAAACTCTTCGATCATGCGGGCCGACAGCGCGTTAAATGCGCCGGGAATGGCAATCGCCGAATCGGCGACGGCTTCGCGCAACGCCCGTCCCGGTGTTTTCTCAGCCATGAGTGCGTCCTGTCTGACAGACTTTCCGCTACAATGGCCGCTCCAAAACGAAGCCGCCCGCCACGCATGTCCGTCGCCAATACCTCCGCCGATAGTCTAGGGCCACCGGCGCCGCCTGTCCACGCAGGGTGGCTGCCGGCGGTGGAAATTGTGCTGATCTTCTTGGTGTTCGTGGCGCAGGCGGCGTGGCCAGCACCCGATGTGAACGAGCCACATTATCTGGGCAAGGCTCGGCACTTTTGGAACAATGCGTGGGCGCCGCGCGATTTTTTCTTTGAATCGGCAGATACGCACCTGGTGTTTTATGCCGCCTGCGGATGGCTCACGCGCTGGCTGACGCTGCCGCAATTCGCCTGGGGCGGCCGGCTCGTGACCTGGCTGTTGCTGGCTTGGGCCTGGCGGCGGCTGAGTTGGCGCGTGGCGCCACGGCCCGGCTGGGCGATATTGACCGCAGTCATTCTTCTTACCCTGAACGTCGGCTGCCACTTGGCCGGCGAATGGGTGGTCGGCGGCTTCGAGGCCAAGGGCCTGGCGTATG
>DASVHB010000115.1:0-4967 GCA_036379195.1 Pirellulales bacterium | reverse complement strand
CACGGTGCCGCTGAGACCAACCATGCGCGACATCGCGATTGCAACTCCTCCAATATTTGCTCCGACATCAAGCGCGCAATCTCCGTGACGCAGCAGGTCCCCCAAGCACAGTTGGACCGGGATTTCCCAAGGAACTTGGCCGCCATAAATGTTCGGTGCACACGCGCGATCAACCTCCGTTTGGCAATCCAGCTTGGAACTCGTACGTCGCGAGAGCGCCGACGCGAGGTTCCTGAGCCGCCCTGTCGATTTGACGATTCCTGCCAGCATCAAGAAATCTCCATTTCTATTAAAACTGCCACCCGATCATGCGGCTGGCAAAAGCCGCTTGATTTTGCCGAATTGGGCGGGCCAATTGAGCTCGCACTCGACCGCGCGGCCGCAGTTGGCAACCATTCGCTCATAGTGCGGCGTGCCGAACAAGACCGACGCCCGCTGCAAGGCCGCATGGAACGCGGCAAAACTCCAATCGCCCATCAAGATGCCGCACCCGTATCGCTCAATGATTTGCTTGCACTGCGGATGCGGCGCGGCGACCGGTGGGATACCCTCGGCGATCGCGTCGAAGAACTTGTTGGGAGCGGCAAAGTGCTGGTTTTCGTTGGTCGGCGCCCACATCACGATCGAAAAAGCATATCGCCGCCGCAATTCGTCGAGTGTTGCGCCGGGCACGTATCCGTGATAGCGTACCGAGCCCGACAGCGATCCCAACGAGGCACGCAGCGTGTCGCTGTCGCGGCCGGTTGTTTGCCCGAACAGGTCGATGCCGATGTCGCCCAACTCGGGCCGTAGGAAGTATTCGGCCAAAGTCTGGTCGCGGTTCAGCGTTCCAGTGTAAAGAAACCGCGGCGACCGTTCGGCGATGGGCGAAGGTTCGAACACCTGCTCATTGCGCACGTTGTAGACGATGGCCAGCGGCCGCCGCAGCAGTCCGGTGCGCTGGCCATCGAGCCTGGCGCGGTTTTCTTCGGGAAAGATCACCAGATCGACCGCGTCGAAGAGATGATGATTCAACTCGACGTCCAGCGGTCCGTAGGCCGGAATGGATTCCAGCGAATGGTAAATGGTGGTTTGCGGCTTATAGCGCAGCCGCGTGAGCACTGGCAGCGTGAACGTGCAAAACAGCACCAGGATGTTGGGACGGAGTTCGTTGATGCGACTGGCGGCGGCACCGATGAACTGTCGCCGGCCAAGTTCGCAATGCGGATGCGTCGTAGTGGCGACGCGCTGAATGCGGCAACCATCGGCCGACAGATCGAGCGGCCGTTTATCCGTTTGGTCCGGCTCCAGAATCAGCGCTTCGCAACCGTAATGCCTGGCGAGCGACCTCATCAGCCGCGGAATCTGCGGCGAACCATAACCCACGCTCACGTCCGAGACGCCAACCAGGCGCGGCGACTGCGTGCTGCTCTCCGCCCGCCGAACACGCGCATAAAGCGCCGAATTTTCTCCCGCGTAACGTGGGTAATTGCACTCGCCGCTGAACGACTTCTCTCCCAACTCGGCCAGCGGCGCGAGCATTCGCTCGGCGTAGGTCACGTCGGCGGCTGGACCGCACCGCTCCCAGACGGCAGCCGCGTTTTGATGGGTAAAAAACCGCGTGATCTGCAAACCCGAAGCCTCGGCCAGCCGAGCCAGCGAGAGCGGCGAAAAAAAATGGAGATGCTCCGGCCACACCGCGTCCTTCAACGGCTGCTCGACGGCCCGTGCCGCGAACACCGGAAAGTTTGCTTGCGTGATGTACACCGTGCCCGTGCGCCGGAGTTTCGCGGTCACGGCTTGCAACATCCGCACCGGGTCGATCAGGCATTCGAGCGTGTGCGAGAATCGAACCAGGTCGATTTGTCCGGCGGGTACCTCGGCGAAAAATTCCGGCGGAGTGAGCATGCGGATGCCGCGCGCGCGGCCATAGTCACTGGCGCCTTGGTCCCAGTCGACCCCGATCACCTGCGTAAAGCCGTGGCGCTGCGCAACCTCTAAGAACGTGGGGTAAGAGCAGCCAAAATCGACGATGACGCAATCGCGATCATCGGTTCCACGAATGGCGAGCAACTCCTTGAGGTGCCTCTCGTAATAGGCGATGTTGTCGGCCTGGAGCGACTGCTGACGATGAGAAGCACCATACTCGCTCGTATAATAACGTTCTAGCACGTCGTCAGCGGGAAACGATGCCCAAAACAAATGCCGGCATTCACCGCAAATCAGCACCTCGCGCGCGTCGACCCTTTGAAAATGCGTGGTCTCCGAGCTTCGGCAGATGGGACATTTCGTGGGCATCGACGTGCTCGCAAGAAAAGGTGCGCTAGGCGACGCGGGAGAGGCGATGACGGGTGTCGGCCGCAGCCGCGCCGGTCGGTTTCGTTTCCGATGTGACCGCGTGACTAGGTGCGCGTGGACGTACGAGAAGCTGCTCGACCAGCGCTTCCGGAGAATGATAGTCGGCCCAGCGGTGCGAGAAGCCGCGTGCGGTCGCGTGGTAATGACCGTAGTGGGCGAGAATCTCGCGGACGCGGCCGGCCAGGTCGCCCGGCTCTGAGTAGGCGGCGCCGATGGTGCCTGCGGCAATGCCGCCCGGCGCCGAGAGAAAGTCGATGCCGAGATCGTCGAGCGTCAAAGGCAAGTTCGAAAGGGCGGTTTGGACGCCCAGCTCGACCTGTGCGGCGCCATCGCGCAGCGGCGCCAGCAGCGAGCCGCGCGGGTCTGATCCGCCCCCTACGATAGCGCTGGTGCGGCCCAGCGAGATGGGCAGAGCATCCTGATCGGCGGATGAGTCTTCGTCCATAGTCGGCTTTCGCTCCGCGAAAGCAGGCGCGGTTGTAGAAACGCGGGCGGTGCCGTCGTTGAAAGACGCTACTTTCGCGGAGCGAAAGGCGACATGGTCGGCAGCCTCGTCGTAATCGGTGAGACGGGCGCGCCGGCCACCAGGGCCGTGGCTACCGGTCGGCGCATCGGACGCGGCAAATTGCTCGGCGGTGACCGACGCAAATAGGCCGCGCTGATGATTTGCCACGCGAAACGTGAACAACACATGCGTCGCCCCGGCCGGCACTTCGAGCCGGCAGGTCGTGGGCGATTTGCTCGAGGCCGGCAACGTGGGGCCTTGCACGGCGCGCACCTGATCGTCGTCGCGCGTCGTCCAGGTCAGCCGCGAGACATCGACGCTTTCGACGAGGGAACAGGGAACAGGGAACAGGGAATAGCACGGGCGTCCGCCCGCCTTTTCTGTGCCCTGTGCCCTGTGCCCTGTTCCCTCTTCCCCGTTCCCTGTGCCCTGTTCCCTGTGCCCTGTTCCCTGTGCCCAGCTTTGGCGGAGCGAAGCGTGATAGTCGCACAGGACCGACGATAGCTCGGTGGCCATCCAACTGCCGCCCGGCACCACCACCGGTTTGCCGGCCACTAGGGCCTCGGCGAAAATGCCCGAACTGCGCGCGTAATAGTTGTCGCGGTCGTAAGGCACCACCACCACGTCGGCCGAGAGCAGCAGTTGGCGATAGGCATCGCTGGTGAGCGGTTCGTCGAGCAACCGTACGCGCTCGTTCGGGCAGCAGTCGAGCTGGGCACGGGCGACAGCGGCCGCCGGCTCGCCGCCGGGGATGTTGTAATTCGATTGAAACGTGAACCGTACCGGCGGTCCCTCAGCGGCCAGATCGGCGACCAGGTGCGGCAGCAGGTGAAAGCCCTTTTCGGTGCGGGCGTCGCCGATATAGACGATGTGCCAGGGCCGAGCGGGCGAAGCTGTTTCGCCGGTAGCCCCAGCCCTTGTGGCCGGCTGGGGGGACACGGAGATGGGGAGACGCGGGGAAGGGGAGACGCGGAGCGGGGGAGCAATTTCTTCCCTGGCCTCCGACCGCTGACCTCCGACCTCTTGCTGAATCCTGTACTCTGATCGCTGAACCCTGTAATTGGCTGCTACAGGAATGGGCGCGGTGGCAAACGTGGCGACGCCCAGCCGGTTGTACTGCAGCGTGAGCGGCTCGGTGTCGGTGTAGAATGAGACTTTCAGCCCGGCGGTCCGCTGCCGGAACTGCTGAAAGGCGTTTCGCAGCGGCCGCAGACCCTCGTCTTGAGCGGCATAGTCGGGTTCTCGGCCGACGAAAATGTTGCGGCGAAACAGCAAATGCCAAGTGGCCAAGGCCGTGGCGGGGTTTCGCTCAAAAACTTTCAACAAGCCCAGCATTTCTGGCTCGGCCAGCGTGGGAACGAACACCACGTCGCCTTCGGCCAGCTTCACTTTGCGGAACAATCGCAGGCTGTCGGCGGCGAAGGCCAGGCGCTTTCGCCAGGCAAAGGCAAGTTGAGCTACTTTTTTGCGACGTGCGGCCACCACTTTCACGGGCCAGGCGATCGCCAGCAGCACCTGATGAGCCGCGCGGCCTACGCGACGAACGTAATTGCCGACAGGCACCAGTGCGGCCATCAATTCGGCCCCTGCCGCCGCGATGCGCAAAGGATAAAGCACCAGCGCCACAAACAACGCCGCCAGCAGCAGGTGCCGGGGCGACAGCCCGTGACGGAGGATTTCTCGTCCGCGGTGGCGTTGCGACCAGAAAATGCCCCATTGCGAGAAATACCAGCGGTATTTCCAGCTCGCGGCGGTGCGCAGCGCCCGCCGGGCGACGGCACGCACCGGCCCCATCAGCCGCGAGGGCGTGGCCTCAAACCAAAAGCCATAGCGGTAGACGGGCGCGACGCGCCACGTCGCGGGAACGATTGGCTGGCTGGCCCCCTGCGACGTATGCCGTGCCCCGAGGCGGCGGTTGGTGGCCAACACGGCGTCGTAGCCCGCTTTTTCGGCGGCCCGAAGCACGCGCACCGCATATTCGTAGTGGTGCCCGCCAAGATCGGTGATCGAGTGGTCGATGAGGACGAACTTGGGCATCGGTCGGGCATCTGGGCGGTCAGGGCGGGGGGATAGTAAAGGACATAGCGATTTCGGGCAAGAGCGGTGAGGAAAGAGGTTGGTGGTT
>DASVHB010000114.1:0-2787 GCA_036379195.1 Pirellulales bacterium | reverse complement strand
GGCCAGGCCGCCTGGAGGGGGCGGCTGGGTGGCGACAAAGTGTGGGCCTCGCTGGTGGCCGCCGCCGGCCGCCTGTACGTCACCAGTCAGGCGGGCACAACCTACGTGGTGGCCGCCGACCCAGAGGAGTTCAAGCTCTTGGCGAAGAACGAACTGGGCGAGCCCAGCAATTCGACCATCGCCGTCTCCGACGGGCAGATCTTCCTACGAACCTTCGAGCACCTGATCTGCATCGAGTAGAACCCTTGCCATCGCGTCGGCGGGTCGGTATGACAACGAAAATTCGTGGTCGTGGGTTTGGCGCGCGGGAGTTTGGGCTTGGCTGGGTCGTTTCCGCGGTTTTACGGCAAAAAGCGGGGTGATCGGCGCACCGGCTCCAATACGGTGGCCAACATCGGTTCGGGCTGTTTTTTCGCCTTGGCCTTGCTCATCGGCTGCGCCGCGCTGGGCGCCGTGTTTGTGCAGATGGCCATCCCCGAGCTGCGCGCCAACCGCGATTTTGTCGAACATCGGGCGCGGCTGCTCGATAAGGGGCTGGATGAGCAGCCGGCCGGCGGCGGCACCATCTATGCGCCGCGTTTCCGCCTGCGGTTCTCGCTCGACGGGCGCAATTATTCGCCCTGGGCCAGCTACGACGTGGCCGATCTGCACGACAGCGACCGCGCCCGCTCGCAGCGGCTGCTCGATCGGTTTGACGTCGGGCAAGACTACTCGTGCTGGTACGATCCGCGCAATCCCGAGCGCGTGATTATGGCCCGTGGCTACACCTGGTTCGCCTGGCTGATGTTGCTGGTGCCGGCGCCGTTTATCGCCGTGGGCGGCGTCGGCCTGTTCTACACGATTTGGAACTGGGGCAAGTCGGCCGAGCGACGAGCCATGCTGGCGCAAGAAGCGGCCCGCCGGCAGGCACTCGAAGAACCCACCGGCGCGCCGCGGCTGCCGCACGTGCCAGGCCCCGAGGAGATGACCGACAGTCCGGGCACCACGTTGGCCTTTCGACTGCCCTCGGCGGCCCCCGGCTGGAACCTGCTGGGGCTGCTGTTGATCAGCTTGATTTGGAACGGCGTGGTCGCGGTTTTCGTGGTGATGGCCATCGAGAGCTACCGCCAGGACGAACCTGACTGGCTGACCATCGGCATCGTGGCCCCCTTTGCGCTGGCCGGCCTGGGGCTGGTCGGCTTCTTCTTGCGACAGTTGCTGGCGGGTAATGGCGTGGGTCCGACCATTGTCGAGGTTTCGCAGCAGCCGCTTTACCCGGGCCACGAGTACGAACTGTTTGTCTCGCAAGCCGGTCGATTGAGCATCAAGTCGCTGAGCGTGGTGTTGGCGTGCGAGGAAGAAGCCACCTATCGGCAGGGCACCGACGCGCGCACCGCCGTGCGCCGCGTTTACGAGCAAGAGATTCTGCGGCGCGAAGGTTTCGAGATCCGCGGCGCGCCCTGGGACGTTCGCGCGAAGTTTTCGGTGCCCGCCGGCGCCATGCACTCCTTTCGCGCCGAATATAATAAAATCAACTGGAAGCTGCTGGTGCGCGGCGAGGCCGACCGCCGCCCCACGTTTGAACGCAGCTTTTTGGTTCACGTCTACCCGGGCTGCGCCGAGAGCCACGCCGCATGAACGAAGCTTTCGTCCGCCTGTTGCTCGACGGCAATCGCCGCGCCTATCAGCCGGGCGAAACACTGGCCGGCGAATATCGGATCGAGTCGCTCAAGCTGGCCGGGCCGACGGCGGTCGAGATCTCGGTGTTGTGGCACACCGAGGGACAAGGCGACGAAGACCTGGCGGTACACTATTTCGAGCGGCTCAGCACGGCCGACCAGCCAGGCGTCGATCTGCGGAGGCCGCGGCGGTTCAGCACGCAATTGCCGCCCAGCCCGCTCAGCTATCAGGGCGAGATCGTCAAAATCTGCTGGTGCGTGCGCGTGCGCGTATTCATGCCCCGCGGCAGGGAGCTGCTGGCCGAAGTGCCGTTTCAATTGGGGTCGTTGCCGCCGCGCAATCCGCGAAAACGCGCCGCGGAAGCATGACAACTCACCGATCGTTCGCATCGTCGAACGACGCCAACGTGCAGGCAAACTCCAGCCGCACGGCGACGCGCTGATTGCACGATACCTTGGCCTTCAGAAAAAACGCATCGGCAAGGCGCTCGACGAATTCGACCTCGATTTCGATCGTCTCGCCGGGGCGGACGGTGCGCTTGAAGCGCACGTCGTTCATGCGGGTGGCGACGGGCACGCCCTGCCGGTCACCAAATTGGCCCGACAGCAGCAAGGCGCCGGCCTGCATCGCCGCCTCGCACAAAAGCACGCCTGGCGTGATCGGAAAATGTGGATAGTGGCCCTGAAAGAAAAACTCATCGGCCCGAAACGTCTTGCGGCAGACAATCCGTCGCTCGTCGCACTCGACCACTTCGTCGATGAACAAAAACGGCGCGCGATGCGGAATCGCCGCATGAATGTCTGCCAGGTTGGTAGTACCGTCGGTCATTCGATCGTCCGTCTTAGGAAACACCAACCCGAAGCGCAAGCGAGGCCCGGCCGCAACGTCGTTCACCGCCTCGCTTGCGCTTCGGGTTCGTGTGCGATGTTCTCAACGGCACCAAATTCACTCCGCTTCCTGAGCGCATAAATGGTCTGAATTCCGTGCCACGTTCTTCAGCAAATAGCCGTCGACGTCGTTGGCCACGATCACGCCGTAGTTCATCGCCCCTAACCAGCCCGACATGATGATGCCCACGCTACCGGCGTGATACAGTCCGCCGATTTGCTCGGGCACCGCACGGCTCAC
>DASVHB010000113.1:0-5891 GCA_036379195.1 Pirellulales bacterium | reverse complement strand
GCAAATTCGTCGGGCAGCGTGCCGCCGGGACGCGGTTCGCCCAACACGCCAGCGGTCGGCTCGACCGAAGCGATGGCCACCGCGTGCGCCGAGGGCGCGGCGCGAAACGGCATCTTTTTGCTCGTCACCTTGCCAGCCAGCAAGACATAAGGCGACGCGACGAGCAGCATGGCCCCAGCCAAGGCGCCGAGACCGGCCAGCGACCAAAGTCGCCGTTCGCTCGGCGCATTGAGCGCAGAAATGAATGGCGGCGACGAATCACGCCATTCTCTGTAGGGAACGCCCTCTGTGGCGTTCCGTGGAGGGCGGTGCGACGTCAATTCGAAGTTCGCGGAACGCCACAGAGGGCGTTCCCTACAGAGGCTCGACCGCCAACCCAGACGGCCAACGAGGTTGGCGATCAGCACCACCCCCGCCGCCGTGCCGGGCACCAGACCTTCGGGCCGAACCCAATACGCCAGGCCGCTGGCCAATCCCGCCGCCGCCAGCAACGCCACTCGACGGCGTGCAATTCCTTCGGCGGCCAACCAGGCGGCCGCCAGATAAAACATCAGGTGCGGAGTATCGCTGAGTCCGTCGGCCGCATTGCGGCGCAACAGCGGCCAGGCCGCGGCCAGCAGTCCAGTGACGTTGGCGACGCGCGCCTCATAAAGCCGCCGCACAAATAGCCAGAGCAATAGCACGCTCATTACACCGCACAACGCCGCGGCCAGATGAGCACCCAGAATGGCGGCGTCGAAGTCACTTTTTCCAGTCACTCGTTGCACCAGCCGGCTGGCGGCCAGCACCATCGCCGGATAGCCGGGATGCTGGTCTTCCAGGCGGAGCGTGGCGACGGGGTTGTCGGCCAGCTCATGCGCGATGCGAATGAAGCCGATGCCATCTTTGGCAATGATCGGCGAGCGGGCGATGATCGCCGCCTCCAGCGCCGCGGCAAGAGCCAGCGCGGCCAGCAGGCCGGCGTAGCGCGTGCAGGCGCTTCGAACTCCTAGCGCCGAACTAAACCGCTGCATTGTCGGGACCCCTGCGATTTTCTATTTCGACGTCTGATCGGTTTTGGCAAACAAGTTCGGCAAACGCCCCGGTGGCTGGGGCAGAGCCTAAGCGATGCCCCGGAGTCCGTTCCCTACAGACATCGAGCGGACGTTGTTCCCGTTTAGTACGCATTCTTCTCAGCCAGCATCCGGAACGGTGTCGCCAACAAAATGAACAAGTCAAACGCTACCGACCAATGCCGGATGTAGTACAGATCGAAATCGAGCCGCATGCTGATCGAGGTGTTGCCGCGCAGGCCGTTGAGCTGGGCCCAACCCGTCAGGCCGGGAGGCACGCCGTGCCGCTGCATGTAAGCCGGCATCTCCTGCGAGAACTGCGCGACAAAATAGGGGCGTTCGGGTCGCGGCCCCACCAGGCTCATTTCGCCCCGCACCACATTGATGAGTTGCGGCAATTCGTCGATGCTCCAGCGGCGCAGAAACGCCCCGAACCGCGTGCGGCGCGGGTCGTGCTCGTGCGCCCACACCGGCCCCGTCTTCGCCTCGGCATCGGCCCGCATAGTGCGGAATTTCAGCAGCATGAAACGGCGACCGCCCAAACCGACGCGCTCTTGCTGATAGATGGCCGATCCGGGGCTGGTCAGCCGCACCAGCAGCGCCACGATCAGCATCGGCACTCCAAGAACCGCCAGCAGGAACAGCGATCCCGCCAGGTCGATCAGCCGCTTGGCCACCGCGCCCACGCCCAGCGCCAACACCGGGCAGGGATCGAACGCCACCGCGTCGTCGATGACCTGCAGCGCCGGACCCGCCGCGGCCGGCAACCGAAAGTGTGGGCCAGATGCCCGGATATGCTCGCGTGTAACTGGTTTTACCATGTCATGCCGCCCTTTGATATGCCGCCAAGGTTTGCCGCGCGCAACGTTGCCAGGGAAACTCGGCGGCCCGCGCCGGCCCGGCCAACCGCAGATGGGTTTGAAGCTGCTGGTCGTCGAGAACGCGCCTCAGCCCGGCCGCGATGTCGTCGGGCGAATGCGGATCGACGTAGACCGCCGCCTGGCCCAGCACCTCGGGCAGCGAAGCGGCGCGGCTGGCCAGCACCGGCGTGCCGCACGCCGCCGCTTCCAAGGGCGGCAGGCCAAAGCCCTCGTAGAAACTGGGAAAGCAAAATACGCTGGCCGCCCGCATCAGCACCGGCACATCGTCCTGAGCCACGTAGCCCAGCTCGTACAGCACGCCGCGCTCACGCAGCTCCGCCAACTCTTTGCGAAAAAACGCCTGGTTCCAGCCGCTCATGCCGGCCAGCACCAGCGGATAACTGGCTTGCATCTCGGCGGGCAAGCGACGATAGGCCGAAATCAGCCCTTGCAGGTTTTTGCGCGGCTCGAGCGTGCCCAGGTACAACACAAATTCGTTCGGCAGACCCAGGCGGCGGCGTACTTCGGGCAAGCGCGCCGCGTGAATCGGATCGGCGAAATACTCGCCATCGACCCCGAGCCACGTGACCATCACACGGTCCGCATCGACCTGCGGGCAAAGCTCCAGCAGTTCTTGCCGCGTAAAATGGCTATCGGCCAGAATCACTCGCGACTGCCGCAGCGACTGGCCCATTCGCCGCCGCAACCAGGCTACGCGATCTTTGGGCATGAACTGCGGGTAGCGCAGATAGCTCATGTCGTGAACCGTGGTGACCAGCGGCAGTGCGTATTGCGGCGCTACAAAGTTCGGTTCATGAAACACGCTCCAGTCGGTGGGGCGGGCGCCCTTGGCCAGCCGCCACCGGCGCACGCGGTCGGCCCAGTCGCGGCAGTTTGGCCAGATTCGCCGAATCAGCCCTTTCAGCCGCTCGTGCCGCGGGCCGCCGTCGTCGGCAACCAGGCCCGAGAAAAACGATTCGGCGCTGAGCACCTCGCGCCCGTTGAACACGCCGATTCGTTCGGGGCGCTCGCCGTCGGGCAGGGCCATCAGCGCCTCCAGCAGGCGCAGCCCATATTGCCCAATGCCTGTAAGCCGCCCCTGCATCGGGGTGCCGTTCACAAGGATCCGCATCCGTGGGTCCAGTCCAGCCGGGGTTGCCTAGAGTGTTGGCAGCCTTATCGGACGTAACGGTTATGCGGCTTGAGGAAATTTTTGCGGATGGCACCGACTCACGTCAGCTTGGTATTCAGAATCGGTAATTACGGGAGACCAGGCATATGGTAAAGCCTCTCTCGGCTGTGCAGTGCCGAGATAGTCCGCATCGCCGAACCTGCCGAGGGCGGCTGGTCCACATGACGAATTTGAATATCAACACCGAGTGGACAAATTACTAACTCGCCGAACTGCCCTTGCGTGTCAGTGTACGCTCCGTATACTTCCGCCCCGGTATGTCAGGGCTGACCCTACCGCTCCGGCCGCCCCAGCGATATTCTCACGAAGGACTGCCGCCTTGAACTTTGCAACTCTTCGTCCACACAGGTTTCTCAGCCGAATCCGCTATCTAAGAGAATGCCTGTCGCACCAGCAGGCGGTCGAGGAGTATCTAAAAGATCACGAGTTTTTCGTTCAATGCGCGGCGCAGCGAGAAGAACTAAGAGCAGCGTTTCGAAATCGTCTCCAATTGCAATCACTGCAAGTAGACGAAGGAACTATGCTCTTTCCGATCGAACTACGTCTCCTCCAGGAGCTTGTTGAGCGGTCCAACGCGCTGCCCGGACCGATCATCGAGGTGGGCACGCTGTTTGGCTACACCACTTCGCGATTGGCACTCTGGAAAGCGGCCGACAAGAAAGTGATCACCGTCGACAACTATTCTTGGAACCCATGGAACGTCAGCTCAGATGTCCACCAATCCCTTACGCGGCGATTTCTTCATTATCTGGACGCTTCCGGGCAGGTTGAAATCAGGTGCATGGACAAAAACGATTTCTTTGCCTCGTATCGTGGTGAACCGCCAGCGTTGGTGTTCATCGACGCAGATCATAGTTACGAAGCGACGAAGGCTGACATCGTTTGGGCGCACCATATTGGGGCAGCGATCATTGCCGGCCATGATTATGCGAGCCATTGCCCTGGGGTTGGCCGTGCCGTTGACGACATGGGCGGGGCAGCGCGCCACGCCGGAGGGGTATGGGCGTTGAATACCGGCTATTGGAAGTCGCAATTTCAACGGAAGGCAGCCTAGTTGGTCGATTATTGGCACGAGCGCATGAGCAGTCCAGGGCCGAAGCTACTGACCGTTGCTCACCACCTGCGCGGGTATCTGGGCCATTACTTCGAGACGTCAATTTCGGTGGTTGAGGCGGCGCGGCGGCTGGGCTGGTCCCCGGTGCTGGCCACGCATGTTCACTGCCCGCCAGAGATCTTGCCGGAGTGGTTGGAGAAGCACCCGGTCTTTTACACCGACTGTGCCGGAGATTGCCGTCCGCCGGACGATTTGTTTGCAGTTGGCGCTGCGCCCTCGAGGGGCGCGGCGCTGCGGCGGGCCTGGCAGGCTTATTGGAAGCTCGCCCGAGTTGCCGAGCGATCGGTTTATCATCTTTTACCGCCGTTGTTCTACGACGCGGGACGATTGCTGAGTTACTGCGGCGTGCCGCGGTGGGCACACCTCCGGCATCAGGGCGAGCTGCATTCCGCCTGGCAACAACGGCGGCAGCGACGCGGCGCAGTGGCCGACGCCGAAGTCGCCGCGCTCGCCGAGCCGTGGCCCGAGACCTCGCGCCGTCTGTACTGTCCGCGGCAAGCGGCCAAAGTCATCCAGGCCGTGCGCACGTTGGTGCCCGGTGGTTTTGGCAACGAACTGGAGCAAATGCTTTGCTTCGAACGCGATTTGCTACGTTTTCTGGCATTGGCCGAGGCACGGCGAGGCGATCAAGTGCTGGTGCTTTCGGCCCATCCGCGCGACGCCGCGGCCGTGCAATTGGCGGCCGAGATCCTCGGGCCTGAGAACTCGCCGACCTTTCATCTGGAGATTCTCAACGCCTTGTTCGAGAGCGACCCGGCCGCCGAGCGATCGACGCCGCCGTCGTATGTGCGCGTCAAGCGTCTGTTGTTTTCGCTTTACGAAGACTGGATTGTGGGCGACCACGTGAAGTTGTATACCGACTCTGACGTGCTCTCGCGCGATTATGAAAGCCTTTCGGGTCAGCCCTTCGGCGTATTGCCGATTCCCTTCCGTGCGGAGCTATTAACATCAGCGCCGCGCCCGCCTGCGGCGGCGGTGCGGCTGGGGTATTTTGGAGAGGCCCGCGATGAAAAGGGGTTTCCCTGGTTGCCTGATTTGGCCGAAGCCCTGCGCGACGAATACTTGGAGCCGGGCCGCGCGCGCTTTCTGGTCCAAGCCAACATCAGCCTGCCGCAATACAACCCGCAAAGCGTCGCGGCGCTGGACAGGCTGAAACAGTTTGCCCCCGCCCAAGTGCAATTATTCGCCGAAGAAGCGCCTTTGTCGGCGGTCGAATACTATCGCGTGGTCTCTCAGGCCGACGTGGTGTTGTTGCCCTATCTCCATGGCCGCTATCGCGCCTGCACTTCGGGCGTGTTGGCCGAGGCGCTCGCCATGGGGGCGCCTGTGGTGGCGCCGGCGAGCACCTGGATGGCCGAGCAATTGCCGGCCGGCGCGGGCGAAACGTTCACCGATTTCAACTCGTTCGTTGAAGCGGTGAAACGGGTGATCGACGGCTACGAATCGCACCGCCAGGCCGCCGAAGCATTCCGCCCGATCTGGCGCCGCCGCCACTGCCCCGACGCCTTGGTGGCCGCGTTGACCGCGGCGCCGGCGGTTGAGCCGCAAGCGCCCTGGGCCGCCGCGGCCTAAGGAGCCGACGAAAAATAACTTCGGCAATTGTCTTGGCCCTCACCTGACCTCTGACGGATTGGCCGCTAGAGACGCCAACAGCACATCCTTTTTTATCCCGT
>DASVHB010000112.1:0-7448 GCA_036379195.1 Pirellulales bacterium | reverse complement strand
CGTAGGCGGGCCAGCAGCCGCCGGAGACGGGAAGAGGGCGGTGGCCACGCCATCGATTTAGACGGCCAACGTGAAACTCCACCGGGCAAGCCGGTGGCATCTTGCCGGAACAAAATCAGAATCAAACCCAGCCGTGCTGATCGCAGATTCTGTGCAGGCAAGCCCCCGCCGCACGCCATACCCCCCAAAGATGCCGTTGCGGCACCCAAAACGGCGCCCCGCCAACTTGCGCCCCAACTAGCTGACAGCAAGCGACTTAGAGACACAAGCCCCGACACACACTTTTTGTTTTTGTCAACGGAGACCCTTTTTATGGCAACGGTAACGTCGCGTCGAAAACCCCGGGCAGCCTCGCTCAAAATTGTCCCCAAAGGAGGTCTGCCGGCAAGGCCGCCCAGTGCGCGCAACTGCACGATCTACGAGCGCATCAGACTCGAAGGCGACACGCACGAGAAAGTCGGCGCCGATTACGCGGTGTCGCGGCAGCGGATCGCCACCATCGTGGCCCAGGTCGAAGGCTGGCTGGCCGGGCACCCGAATCACAAACTGGCCCAGAAAATGCGCCTCCGTTGCGGCAAGCGGTGGGAGACGCTCTGGGCACGGGCGATCGACAGCTTCGATCGCAGCCGGCAAGACCGCGAAATGAAAAAAGAGCGCACCGCCCGACGCGCCGCGCGCTACGCCGCCGAC
Organism: Pirellulales bacterium; assembly: GCA_036379195.1. GTDB lineage: Bacteria > Planctomycetota > Planctomycetia > Pirellulales > JAICIG01 > JAICLL01. Next base: position 6,758 of record DASVHB010000112.1, on the reverse strand, counting down.
GAGCTGGTGACCACCATCACCGAACACACCGTCCGCGAGCAAAACGGCGACCCGCGGTATTTGAATATCGCGTGGCGCGTGGCTGAGCGCGAAGATCGCCTGTGGATGCCGCCGAGCGGGACCGCGCGGCCAGCCGATCAGGCCGATCAAGCGGTCGGCGCGCGTCGCCGGCAACGCAGCGATGACGGTGCGGCGCGGCTGGCGGCGGAGGCAAATGGCGACCCGCCGCTGGTGCGCGCCGCGTCGCTGCGGTTTCCGTATTTGCCGGCGGCCTTGTGCGATCTGGAATATCTGGCCTACGGGCTGCGCGGCGCGACCGACGGCCAACGCAGCGGCGCCGAGGGCCGTGCGCAGCGTGAATCGCAGTCACGCCGGGGCATCGCCGAGGCTCTGCCCCAGCCACCAAGCGGAAGTGAAGATCCCAGCGCTGCCGAAGGCGATTGCGGCACCGAGGGCAATGGCTTGGCGCCGGTGTCGCGACTCTTCGAGCAGCGCTGCGCCGAGGCGTTTCGCTGCTTGGGCTTCGAGGTGCGCGAGTTGGGGCAAGGCTGCGGACGCGTGGCCGATTGCCTGGCCGTGGCCGTGGCCGTGGCCGAGCGGTTCGCCGTCATCGTCGACGCCAAAGTGCGGCGGCGCGGATATACGCTCGGCACCGATGACCGGCAGTTCTGCGAATATGCCGTCCGGCACACCCGCGAGCTGGCGCAGTCGGGCATCGAACGCGTCTATTTTGCCGTGGTCGGACAGGGATTCCGTCAGGCCGACCTGGAGAAGCTGGCGGGATTCATGACCGGCACGCCCATCCGCAGCGTTACGTTCATCGAAGTCGAAGCTCTCATGCGGCTGGTCAACGACAGTATCCGCCGGCGGCGCGAATTTCGGCTGGCCGACGTCGACCAGTTGCTGTTTGGCAATAAAATCATCGACGGCTAATTGCGCGTGCTGGGTAGTGTCCTGACAGGGAGTTGGTGACTCACACCAACCCGAAGCGCAAGCGAGGAAACGGCGGGTTTTACCTCGCTTACGCTTTGGGTTGGTGTCACTTGTCCAGCCACCGACTCACGGTCAGGACACTGCCCCGGGCTGTGTGCGGTTGCGTCGATGGTTGGCAACCGTTAGGCTCGCTGCTTTGGCCGGGTTGGGGCGATAAGCTGCCACGAGCCCCTGGCCGACTGAAACTCGATCTCCTGACCCCGTTCCGCATGCCACCCACCGACACTCCGATTCTCTCTCATACGTTTCCCAACGGGCTGGTGCTGATTGCCGAGCCGATGCAGTCGGTCGAATCGGTGGCCTTCACCATCCGCGTGCCGTCGGGCACGGCGGTCGAGCCGGCGGGGCGCGGCGGCCTAAGCGCCATGACCTGTGAACTGCTGCTGCGCGGCGCCGGTCCGCGCGACAATCGAGCGTTTGTCAACGATCTGGACAACCTGGGCGTCGAACGCGGCGAGAGCGTCAGCGATGCCCATGTTGTTTTGCGCGGCGCCACGCTGGCCAAAAACCTCGCACCCGCGCTGCAAATCTATGCCGACGTGCTGCGCCGCCCGCGGCTGCCCGACGACCAGCTTGAGCCCTGCCGGCTGACGGCCCTGCACGAGTTGGCGGCGGTCGAGGACGAGCCGGCACACAAGGTGATGCTCGAGCTTCGCCGCCGGCATTTTCCCGATCCCTGGGGCCGGCCCAGTCAAGGCGAGCAAGCCGCGCTCGAGTCGATCTCGTTGGAAGAAATTCAGCGTTTTTACAGCCAGCTCTATCGACCGAACGGCACGATCGTGGGCGTGGCGGGCAAGTTTGATTGGCAGGCGCTGAAAGACCAGGTGGGCGGGCTGTTGGCCGACTGGCCGACGCTCGACAAGCCGGCCCTCGACGAGCGTCCGCCCGCCGAACCACGTGCGCATCTGCACCACGAATCGAATCAGACGCAAATCGGCATTGCCTACCCCAGCGTGCCCTACCACGATCCCAATTACTACGTCGCTTCGGCGGCGGTCGGCGTGCTGGGCGACGGCATGAGCTCGCGGTTGTTTACCGAAGTGCGCGAAAAGCGCGGGCTGTGCTACAGCGTCTATGCTTCGCACGCCACGCTGCTCGACCGCGGCAGCGTGCTCTGCTATGCCGGCACCAGTGCCGAGCGGGCGCAAGAAACGCTCGACGTCACGCTGCGCGAGCTGGTGCGGCTGGCCGAGGGCGTCGAAGCCGGCGAACTCGATCGGTTGAAAGCCCGTATCAAAAGCAGCCTGATCATGCAGCAAGAATCGAGCTCGGCCCGCAGCGCGCTGCTGACGCGCGACTGGTATTATCTGGGCCGCGTGCGCACGCTCGACGAAGTCGAACGCATCGTCGACGAGCTGTCGGCCGAGCGAATCAATCAATACCTGGCCGGCCATCGGCCGGGCCAGTTCACCATCGTGACGCTGGGACCAAAACCGCTGGAGGTGCCCGTTGGAATTTCGTGAGCATGTGTTGCCCAATGGCTTGGAGGTGGTGGCCGAGTGCGACGCTCAGGCCCGCTCGACCGCGCTGGGCTTTTTTGTGAAAACCGGGGCCCGCGACGAAACCGACGAGGTGTCGGGCGTGAGCCATTTTCTCGAACACATGGTCTTCAAAGGCACGTCTCGCCGCACCGCCGACGAGGTCAACCGCCGCTTCGACGAACTGGGGGCGCACTACAACGCCTTCACCAGCGAAGAGAAGACGGTCTACTATGCCGCCGTGCTGCCCGAATATCAGCGGCCCGCCCTGGAGCTGCTCAGCGATATTCTGCGCCCCGCGCTGCGGCAGGACGACTTCGACACCGAGAAAAAAGTCATCATCGAAGAGATCCGCATGTATGCCGATCAGCCGCCCTATGGGGCCGACGACCATGTGCGGGCGGTCCACTTTGGCAGCCATCCGCTGGGGCGCAGCGTGCTGGGAACGGTCGAGAGCATCGAGGCCCTGCCGGTCGAAGCGATGCGCAAGTATTTCGAGCGGCGCTACAGCCCGCGGAACATCGCTCTGGTGGCGGCGGGCAAAATCGACTTTGACGACCTGGTTCGCGGGGCCGAAGAATACTGCGGCCGTTGGCAGCCCTTTGACGCCTCGCGCGAAGTGCGTCCCGCCGTGGCCAACCCAGTCTTCGAGTGTCTCTATAAAGAATCCTCGACGCAGGAGTATTGCTTGCAGCTTGCCAACGGCCCCTCGGCCACCGATCACGACCGCTTTGCCGCCAAGCTATTGGCCACGGTGGTGGGCGACGATTCGGGCAGTCGGCTATACTGGGAACTGATCGACACCGGCCTGGCCGAACACGCCACGCTGGGCCACTACGATTATCTCGGCACCGGGCTGTTTATGACGTATGTCTGCTGCGATCCAGAGTTCGCCGCCACCAACCTGCAGCGCGTGAGCGACATTTATCGGCGCGTCGAGCGCGACTCGATCACCGCGGCCGAACTGGACCAGGCCAAAAACAAAATCAATTCACGCGTGGTGTTGTCGAGCGAGCGGCCGCGGGGCCGGCTGTTCAACCTGGGAGCCAATTGGACCCATCGCCGCGAGTATCGTTCGGTGCGCGACGATCTCGACGCGGTCGAAGGGGTCACGCTCGATCAGATCGCGGCCGTGTTGAAAAAACACCCGCTCACTCGCAGCACCACGGTGGCCATCGGCCCTGTGGCGGAGCTGCCAGCGCCGAAATAACTGCGGCCTTTCGAAGTGTTGATGGCGATTGTCAGATCATCGGGCGTCTTTGGGATGTTTGGAAAACGACTCGAACACGTCGCCGACGACCCGATCGGCCAGGCGGCCTAGCTCGGCCAGAATGATGGCCTCGGCCTCGGGCGCCAGTTTCGAGGTGTTCGGTTCGTATCCGCCCACGTCGTAAGCCGCGGCGGTGGCGAGGTAACCCAGATTGCCATTGGCATATCCCACCACGATGGGAACCGCGCGATCGGCGATGGCCTGCTCCAGTTTGAAGCCGAACTCGACCATCGGTTCGCCCGGCATGGTGAGCAGCAAGTACGGGCCGATTTTCAGCGCTTGCAGTTCGGCGGCGAGGCGGCCCTCTTTACCCGGCAGCGAGACGACGGAATGGGCGGCGCGAATCGCGTAATAGGTTGGCCGATCTTTCAATCGCTCGCGCGTCACATTGCCGGCCAGCGAGCGCACCACGGCCCCGCCCAAATCGCGGCCGGCCCATTGAATGTCGGCCTCGTCCGCGCAGCGATAGGGATAGCCGGGCAGGTTGGGCCGAATGTCGCCCGCGCAGCCTTGCAGAAACAACGACTTGGTCTCTTGGCCGTAGCACATCTCGACAAAGGTTTGCGCCTCGCCGGGAAAGTCGGCGCTCATCTTGGGATAACCCTTGGGATAAGGCGGCGAGCCGTTATCGCCCCAGGTAAAGAAGCAGGGATGGCAGACGGCGTGCATGATCACGGCCAAGGGAGTAAGCGAGCGGCCGTCGTCGAACCGCAGCACTTTGACGCGCGGGTCGTTCGGGCCGTCTGCGTTCAGCCGCACCACGGCGCGGCCGTCGATCACCTTGCGGCGGTTGATGCTAAACGTGATTTGGTCTTCGGCGTAGCCAATCGAGACGGTCTTCATCGTGGCGGCCGCTTGCTTCGCCGCCTCGCCGAGCTTGTCGATCAGCGCTTGGCCCCACGGCGAATTGGCGTCGAAATCTGGACCCGAATGGTTGTGCGAAGCCGCCACCAAAATGTTGGCTGCCGGCACGCCTGAGAGCGCCTCGATCTTTTCGCGGGCCAGCTTCACCATGTCGTCCCATGCGCCGATCACGTCGAGCGTCACGATGGCGGCTTTGGTTTCGCCGTCGTCGAGTATCAATACGCCCGCCCGGAGCGGATCGCGGACGCCGTGTACGGTGCGTCGATGTCCCGTGACGACGACGCCGTCGGTCTGCGCGGGAGTGATGTCGGTTTTGCCTACTCCGGCCCGCAGGTTGGAATGAACCGCGAATTGGCCATCGGCGACGGTCGCTGATTCGGCGCCGTAGGCGACCAGCGGTGCGGTCGTCAGGATCAAAAGCGAGAGAACGGATTTCATGAAGCGATTCCTGGCAGGTGATACGATGACAAGCCGTTCGGGCCAGTGTCGTTTGAAAGCAGTATCTCGGCCGGTCTCATGTGGCCGGCATGCGCGACGTGGGCTTGTTGAGCGGATGCTCGTGCTGGCGGCCGCCAATGAACACCGCCACCCACTCGGCCAGCCGTCGGCCCAACAGGCGGCAGGCCGCCTGCAGGTCTTCGCTGCGCGGTTCGCGGGCCGAGACCGCGCCGTAGTGGAGCGTAGTCAGTGTGCCGGCGTAGTCGGTGACGCCGAACACCAGAAAGCCGAAATTGATGAGCACGGTCAGCAACGACTGGCAGGCCAGTTCCTGGCCGCCGCCCCACCCGCCCGACGACGAAAACGCGCAGGCGATCTTGCCGTCGACTTTCATCCAGTGCGGCATCATCGTCTCGTCCCAGAAGCGTTTCATCTTCCAGGAGAGGATGCCCATGTTGGTGGGACTGCCCAGCGCCAGTCCGTCGCACCACAGGACGTCGTCGGCCGAGGCCTCGTTGAGATGGCGCAGGCGGACCTCGATTTCGGGCACTTCGCGCGCCCCCTCGGCAACCAGCGCCGCCATTTTGGCCGTGTTGCCGCTGGCCGAGTCATAGAGCACGAGCACGTGGTTCATCGGACGATCGAACTCCCATAAAACTGGGGACACACCCGGTTCGCTATGCCATGGATACTAATCGCAACCAACCTCCCAGAACAAGCGACCGCGTTGATGCCCCGCCCAGGGTCGCCTCTCGGAGCGGTGACTTACTCGGCGGCCGGCTTCCAACCAATTGCTTGATGGTGATGTTTACCGCTTTCTTAGGCCGCGGGCCGTGATTAGAATCGCTAATAAGTTCCAGCCCTTTGACGCAAAAGGCAAAGAGTATCTCCGGCAAATACGCTCACTCCTTTTTTCCCGCAGGACTTCGACCCATGCCAACATCCCGCCATACCTCGCGTCGTCAGTTTCTTCAAGGTCTTGCCGCCGCGGGAACCGCCGGCATGTTTATCACGCCGGTTCGCCGGGCCTTTGGTTATGAGTCGCCGAACGACCGCCCGGTGTTTGCCACCATCGGCCTGCGGAATCAGGGCTGGGAGATCACCAACAAGTCGTTCCGCTTCGCCGACTTCGCGGCGCTGGCCGACGTCGATGCCCATGTGCTGGCGGCGAACATCGAAAAGGCGGAAAAGGCCCAAGGCAAAAAGCCCGACGCCTATAGCGACTACCGAAAAGTCCTCGACCGCAAAGATGTCGACGCGGTGATGATCGCCACGCCCGATCATTGGCACACGAAAATCGCGGTCGAGGCCATGCACGCCGGCAAAGACGTCTACTGCGAAAAGCCGCTGACGTTGACCATCGCCGAGGGAAAGCTGATTGAGAAAGTCGTGAAGGAGACGGGCCGCGTGTTTCAGGTGGGCACGATGCAGCGCACCGAGTCGGAGCAGCGCTTCTTGCAGGCCATCGCACTCATTCGCAACGGCCGCATCGGCACGGTGAAAAAAGTGACTTGCGGCATCAACGGCATGGAGGCCTCGCCCGTCATTCCCGCCGTCGCCGTTCCCCAGGGACTCGACTGGGACGTTTGGCTCGGCCCGGCGCAAAAAGTTCCGTATCGAGCGTTGCCCGAGTTGCGGCAAGGTTACGGCGGCGGCGTGCCGCTATTCAGCAATTGCCATTATTCCTTCCGCAACTGGCACGAATACTCCGGCGG
>DASVHB010000111.1:0-3698 GCA_036379195.1 Pirellulales bacterium | reverse complement strand
GACGCCGCGCCCGCGGCCAGATCAGGCAGCAAGGAAGCAGGGCGAAGAGCAGTAACCCGGTGAGCTTACATAGAGCGGCCAAGCCGAGACAGAGTCCCAAAACGATTGCCGAGGTCCACGAGGCTTTTTGCGCGAGTGCATCCGTGGGGCGGCTCGCCGAGCCGTCTTCACGTAGCCGACTTCGTGAGAAGTCGGGGCGCGGCGTTGGTTTATGGCTGGAATTCTCACGAATTCCGCTACAGGCTGGCTCGTTGCTTACGGACGGCCCGGCGGGCCGCCCCACGGGCGCCGCTACAACGAGCAGCCGATCGAACGCCCAGAGGCAGCCCATCACGGCCGCGGCGAGATAAATGTCGGGCGTCACCAATCGCCCGTGAGCCAAAAGGTTCGGCGAGAAACAGGCGACCGCCAGCGACAGCAACGCGCCATGATGGCCATACAGCGAACGAGCGAAGCCGTAAACTAGGCCGCAGGTGATCAGAAGCACGCTAATGGAGACAGCCCTGCCAAGCAGGAAGTAATCGTGATAGCGGCCGGAGGGATAGTACTTTCCGGTTCGCGGATCGCGGTCGAAGCCGTTTTCAATGACAAACTGCAGGCCGCACTGCCAGGAGCTGGTGTAGCTCGGCATGGCGGTGGAATCGAGCGGGGCGCCCGCGGCCAACGCCGGCAGCGCCGGCAGCAAGCTGGGCAAGAGCGGCACACCGGTGGCCAAATGAAAGTCGCCCGTTTTCCACATGGCCAGACCATGCGGCAACGCCTGATACTCATCGACCGTCACGGACTTCTGTGCCGCCGAGCCGGCTGCTAGTGCGAACGTCGTCAGCAGCAGCAGCGCAACCGCCATTCGCTGGCGTGCGACGGTCAGGCCTGGTTTTTCGAGTGGCATTGAAAGACGGAATGGTTGATGAAACACCAGCACGAACGATTTGGCGGCACATGGCCGACTTGCACAGCTTCGCCAAACCCAGTTTGAAGGTTGGCACAAGATGCCCTCGGCTTGCCCGAGGGAGTTTCGCGTTGGCCGTCTACAAACGCGGCTTTCCGCACGATCCCGATTTTGCCCCGCTTGGCGGCCGCAGGCCGCCAAGCGGGGCAAAATCGGGAAGAGGGGCGCGGGCAACGCCTGATGTAGACAACCAACGTGAATCTCCACCCGGCAAGCGGGTGGCATCAAAGCTTAATCTCGTAACATTACAGGCAAGCTGGATGAGGGCAAAAGTGCAACAGCAAAACGTGCGCTTCGGGTTAGTGTAAATGCCAGATCGCGTTCGGCAACGCCCCCAAGGGTTCAGCGCATTTCGCCCAATCGGTTCAAATCGGTCTTGCGGCCGATGACCAACAAAATCTGGTCGTCGGTCAGACGAAACTCTCCGTCGGGATTCAACGTCAGCTTGCCGGTCAAATGATCTTTCACGCCCAGCACCAGGCAACCGTGGCGGCGGCGCAAGTCGGCCTGGCGCAGCGTTTGGCCCGATAATCCTTCGGGCACCGCCATCTCCACCAGATTGTATTCGGTATCGATGACCAGCGCGTCGAGCAAGTTCGGCCAGGTCATCGTATCGGCCAACTGCTCGGCCATTTCCGCCTCGGGGAAAACCACGCGCTCCACGCCCATGTATTTGAGAATGCGGGCATGCTCGTCGGTAACACCCTTGACAATCACACGTTTGGCCCCCGCCTCACGCGCGTGCAGGGCCGCCAGCAGCGACATTTCGATCTTCTCGCCCAGGCTAATAAAGACGACGCTGGCCTGGGCAACGAGCAACTCTTCCAGCGTGGCGCGGTCGGTCACGTCGCCCACCACCGCTTCATAGAGCACGTCTTTGAGCGCCTCGACGCGCGCCTCGCTGGCGTCGACTCCGGTCACGCGGCAGCCGTTCTTGGCGAGCCGCGTGGAAAGCGCGCCGCCAAACGAACCAAGCCCCAACACGATAAAGCGTTTGTCGTTTTTCATCTCATCCAATCAACACTTCTTCTTTGGGAAATTCTACCCTCTCGCGGCGATCGCTGCGCGCCAAGGCCACAAAGGCCGAGATCGGGCCAAGCCGGCCGAGAAACATCAACGCGATCAACACCGCCTTGGCCGACGCGCTCAGGTGCGGCGTGATGCCCGTGCTCAGACCGACCGTGCCCAGCGCCGAACAGACCTCAAAACTCGCGTCGAGAAAAATGTTTTCGCTGGTGTGGTGCGGCGCGTCGGCCTGCTCGATCATCAGGAAACAGACCAGCGCCACGGCGGCGACCGTGGTGAACAACAGCGAAGCGGCCATGGCGCTGTCGATCGTTTCGGGCGTGACCGAGCGACGAAAGAAGTTGACGCGCCGCCGGCCGCGCAGCTTCGCCCAGGCGTGAGTGACCAGCACCATCAGTGTGCTCACCTTAAAACCGCCCGCCGTCGAGCATGGCCCGCCGCCCACGATCATCAGCAACATGAAGCAAAACAGCGTGGCGTTAGTCAGGTGGGCCATCGGAATAGTTTCAAAACCGGCGGTGCGCGTGGTGGTCGATTGAAACGCCGCCACCAGCAGCTTTTCGCCCAGCGGCATACCCGCCAGCGCATTGTTCCATTCCAACAGCAGCACCACGGCGGCGCCGCCGGCGAGCAGCGAGGCCGTGCCGATGAGCATCATCTTCGTGTGCGTGGTCAACAATTCCCAGCGTCGCCTCTTGCCGCGCCGCAGCGCCTCGCCCACCTCGCGAATCACCGGAAAGCCGATGCCGCCCAGCACGATCAGGCCGATGATGGTAAGGTTCACCAGCGGATTTGCGCGATAGCCGGCCAGGTTCGCGTCTTCCAGCGCGAAGCCGGCGTTGCAGAAAGCCGAGATCGAATGAAAGAACGCCTGCCATAGCCCCTGCGCGATTCGCCCGTCGCTGCGTTGGATCGAGGGCCACGCCAGCAGCGCCACGCCCACTCCTTCGCAGACAAACACCACGCGCAGAATGCGCCAAATCATCAGCCGCAAGTCGCGTTCGGCGCTGCCCAGCGTTTGCGTGAGCAGCACGCGTTGCCGCAAACTCTCACGACCTCCCAGCCTGAGCACAATGAACGTGGTGATGGTGATGATGCCGATGCCGCCGACTTGAATCAAAAACAGCACCGTGGCCTGACCCAAGAGCGAAAGCTCGGCGCCGGTCGAGCGAACGGAAAGACCCGTGACACAACTCGCGCTGGTGGCCGTAAACACGGCGTCGATCGTGCTCAGCGGCTTGACGCCGGGCTGCACCGCCTGCGGCAGGCGCAGCACAAAAGCGCCGCCGGCGATCAACCCCGCGTACCACAATACCGCCGCTCGAGCGGGGTACTGAACGAGCGAACCGGTCACTCGCACCATTGATTTGCTTTTCACTCCCTAAGACATGGACGACGGCCGCGATCAATCTCGTCGCGCGCTGCGGCCTTCGGCCTGATAGCGATTGAGCAGCGAGGTGAGTCGCTCGACAATCTCAGGATGTTCGGCGTAAACATTCCGTTGCTCACCCACGTCGGAGGCAAGGTTATAAAGTTGCACGTCCGGCAAGCCGTCGGCCGCCTTGACGCCCGGCCGCGGCTCGCTCCAGCCGCCAGAATCGCGGCACAGCTCCAGCTTCCACTCGCCTTGGCGAATGGCGAAGGAGCCGTTGATGGAATGATGCACGATCGCCTCGCGCAAGGGCGCCGTGTCTTTTCCCAACAAGGCCGGCAAGATGCTGAC
>DASVHB010000110.1:0-7359 GCA_036379195.1 Pirellulales bacterium | reverse complement strand
CGAACTGGCCCACCGTGTGGGACTCGTGCTGCAGTCGGCCGATGAACAGCTCTGTGCCACGAGCGTGGCGGGCGAGATCGCCTTTGGCCTGGAAAACCTCGGCCTACCGCCCCGCGAAATTGAGTCGCGGATTGCCGCTGCGATCGAGCAGTTCGGGCTGGAAGATGGTCAAGCCGTGTCGCCACAACAGCTCTCCGGCGGGCAAAAGCAGCGGTTGCTGCTGGCGGCTTTTTGGGCCATGCGGCCTGGTGTGCTGCTGCTCGACGAGCCGCTCAGCCAGCTCGATGCGGTCGCGGCCCAAGAACTTTTGGACGAAATCAGGCGACTGCGCGAGCAAGGTTGGGCCATTGTCATCGCCGAACACCGGCTCGACCAATTGCTGCTATTCGCCGATCGGCTCTGTGTGCTCGATGGCGGACGCCTGATGGCTGATGTTTGCACTAGCGATGCGCCAGCCGTGGCCGCCGCATTGCAACAGTGGAATTGCCTTTCCAAATCGACGTCACCGGGAGATGACGAATCGTTTCTCAGAACTGCCAGCGTACCGCATCGGCGGCAAACCGCCGCCGCTCAGCCGCTCCTCTCGGCCGACGGCCTCGGTTTTCAGTTTCCGCGTACCGCCGCGCCGCTCTTTACTGACGTGACGTTTACGATCGAACGGGGCGAACGTGTCGCCCTGGTCGGTCCCAACGGCGGCGGCAAGAGCACCCTGTTGGCGATCGTTGCGGGCCTCTTAGAACCTTCGTTAGGCAATCTGCAAATGTATGAGCCGTGCGATCGTTCGGCTTGCGGGCTGCTGTTGCAAAACGTCGATCTGACGCTCTTTTGCGCTTCGGTATACGACGAGTTGGCATTTGGGCCCCGGCAGCTCGGTTGGCGGCACGAGGCAGTTCACGAACAAGTCTTGCGCATCGCCGAGCAATTAAACATCGCCGAGTTTTTAGATCAGCCGCCATTGTCGCTCAGCCAGGGGCAGCGGCTACGCGTCGCACTAGCAGCCACGCTAACCTTACGACCCCGCCTGCTCTTGTTAGACGAACCGACCACGGGCCAAGACCCCGAAGAGGTGGATCGCGTCCTTACGGTGGCAACCACCACCGTAGCCCGGGGCGGAGGCAGCGAAGCCGTCGTCCTCAGCACGCACGATTTGCGCACAGTATCGTGTTTTGCCGATCGCGTGCTCGTGCTGGCCGAAGGGCGGCTGCTGGCCAATTGTCCGCCGGGCGACCTGCTGGCCGACGATGCACTGCTGACCGCCGCTTGCCTGCGCCGCTCGTCGCTAACCCAGCCGCGCGCATCAGCGCGGTAAGCCGCGAACGTGTTTTTGTCCGACCGGAGAGCCTGTCCTACGACAGCTTGCCGACGCGCTCAATCAGATCGACCGTCCGGCAGCTATAGCCCCACTCATTATCGTACCAGCTTACCACTTTCAGCAGATTGCCGCCGATGACCTGGGTAAAATCCGCGGCGAAGATCGAGCTGTGCGAGTCGCCGATAATGTCGCTCGAAACAATCGGATCTTCGGTGTATTCCAAAATGCCCTTCAGCTTGCCCTCGGCGGCCGACTTGACCGCCTGGTTGACCTCTTCGGCGGTCACATTGCGCTTCATCAGCGCCGTCAGGTCGACGACGCTGCCGGTGGGCACGGGCACGCGCATGGCGATGCCCGTCAGCTTGCCGGCCAACTCGGGAATCACCAGCCCCACGGCCTTCGCGGCGCCGGTCGAGGTGGGAATGATGTTTTGTCCCGCCGCACGCGCACGATACAGGTCTTTGTGCGGCAGGTCTTGCACGTTCTGATCGTTGGTGTAGGCGTGCGTGGTGGTCATCAGGCCTTTCTCGATGCCGAAGGTATCGTTGAGCACCTTGGCCAGCGGCGCCAGACAGTTGGTGGTGCAGCTTGCGTTCGAGATGCACTTGTGCTGCGGCGACAGTTTGTCGTCGTTTACTCCCAGCACGCAGGTCAGGTCGGCGCCGTCTTTGGCCGGCGCGCTGAGCACCACGCGCTTGGCGCCCGCCTGCAGGTGCGTGTCGTAACCCGGTTTACCGCCCGCCGCGCGTCCGGTGAAAATGCCCGTGCTCTCGACCACCACGTCCACCTTCATTTCGCCCCAGGGCAGCTTGGTGGGATCGCGTTCGGCCAAGGAGCGGACCTTCTTGCCGTCGACGATCATATAGCCGTCTTCGTACGAGACCGTGCCTGGGTAGCGGCGATGGGTGCTGTCGTATTTTAAGAGTGTGGCGAGCGTCTTGGTATCGGTGAGGTCGTTGATGGCAACCACCTCGAATTCCTTCGAACGGGCCATGAGATTGCGAAACACCAACCGACCAATGCGGCCAAAGCCATTGATTGCCACACGAATTGCCACGATGCGGATCTCCCTTCTCAAACCGAAAAGCCGGCCGCACGAGGGGGCCAGCCGATATTGCCAGACAAGTCGAAACGCGGATTATACCCCTGCGTCCGGTGGCGGGCTAGTGGCCTGACCCACTGGTAGTGTCCTAAAGCTGTGTTGCTCGCCCACACCAACCCGAAGCGCAAGCGAGGCCCTGGGCTGAATCTGCCTCGCTTGCGCTTCGGGTTGGTGCCAGATTGCCCGTCAGCAACACAACTTTAGGACACTACCGAGCCACGTAGCATCAGCGAACTCGCTTGTGCGTCGCGCTAACTCATGCGGAAGCACGCGAGAACGCACTCCACGCGGTTCCGGTGGCCGGGGCAGAGCCTTGGCGATGCCCCGGTTCAGTTCGCTTCCGGGGCATCGGCAAGCCTCTGCTCCAGCCACCGATCAGGGAAGTGCGTTACGCGAGAGCACTTTGTTCGTCGCCGTGCTATACTCACAGCATCCCTCGCTGAGAAACTACGATGCTGCGTGAAGTCTCTTGGGAAAGGATGATTCGAGCCGTGGAAAAGGTCCGCGATCGTCTGCTGCGCGCCGCACGGGCTTTGGAGTCGGCGGGCGTGCCGTATGCGGTCGTTGGCGGCAATGCGGTGGCCGCCTGGGTGTCGCGCGTCGATGAATCGGCCGTGCGCAACACCCGCGACGTCGACATCTTGCTGGCGCGGGCCGATCTGGCTCGCGCCACCGCGGCGCTGGCCGCGGCGGGCTTCGTCTATCGCCATGTTAAAAGCATCGACATGTTTCTCGATGGGCCGGATGCGAAAGCCCGCGATGCGGTGCATGTGGTCTTCGCCGGCGAAAAGGTGCGCGACGACTCGCTGTTCCCCGCGCCCGACGTCACCGAAAGCGAACCGGCCGATCAGTTCAGGGTTCTGAAACTGGAGGCGCTCGTGCGGATGAAGCTCACCTCGTATCGCGACAAAGACCGCACGCATCTGCGCGATCTGATCGAGGTCGAACTGATCGACCAATCGTGGCTCGCGCGGTTTCCCAAGGAACTCGCCTCGCGCCTGCAACATCTGTTCGACCACCCGGAGTAGCGCCAATGGCATCCGATGATGTTGTCAATCCTTCACCGGAATTGCGTCCGATAGCGCGCGTGGCCAGCGCCAAGGGCATCCTCGCGTCGCCATCGCGGCCGAGCTTCTGCCGCACCTGCCCGGCCTGCGGAAAGTGGTTCGCCCTGAAGCTTCTGCAATCGCGGCAACATCCGGTGGTCGGGCGGGTGACCACATATCGGTGCAAGACTTGCGGCCACGAAGTTGAGTATGCTCAAAATCGGCCGGCTGATACCATCTGATGCCTGGGCTTGGGCCTGCCAGAAATGATAGTACAACGAGGTATAGGCCGAATAGGCAAATCGCCCTGGCGGCTGAAAGCGTTGATTGCGGCGCATTTGTTCGTTTCGGCAGTTCTCGCCTCGCGGTGCTTGGTTCCCGCGCATGCCCATTTCTTGCCAATACTTTGGACGCTGGCCTCGTTTTCGCTCGCACAGTTGGTCTTATTATCGTTTTGGACCGGCCTCGGATTTCAGCGGGCGGCTCTGCGGTTTTTCGGGGCAGTATTTGGGAGCATGTACCTCGCGGCGTGGCCCGCGCTGGGGGCCAGGTTCGCGCCGCATCCGGTGTGGGCTTCCTCAACGGATTGGGGTAACGAGTTCGTTACCACGGTCGGCACCAATTGCGCAGTCGTTCTGTTTCTCGCCGCGCTGTTTTATGCCGCGCGAAGATGGTTCATCGAGTTGAAATGCGTTGACACTGCCCCACAAACGGCGCGTCCTGAGCATTACCAGTACTCTCTATTTCACTTGTTGGTCGCCACTTCCGTGGCCGCCGTCGTTCTGGCGCTAGTACGCATTGCGAAACGAGACGGTCCAGGCGCGCCAACCGATTGGCAACTTCTGGCAAGCCAAGTTTTAATGATCGTCGCGATCGTGCTGAATGCGATCTGCGCGGTGTGGTCATCGCTAGCTGTCGGGCCGGTCGGTTTGCGCGCGGGTTTGGTGCTGCTGGTCTCGGTGCTTCTTGGCGTCGCCGTGGCGGAAGACGGCCGCGCTGGCTCACCCATCTGGTGGTTGTTTCCTAGCTTTGCGCTAATACTTGCGCTGCCGACCGCCATCGTCATTGCCTCGCTGCTAGTCGTCCGCTCTTGTGGCTATCGGCTGGTTGCGCGCACTAAGGCGGCGGGTTGACCAGCCGCTTAAGTCTGGTCGGCCACCGGGATGCCGCGCTCGTTGGCTCGCCGCACGATCGCCCTTACCGCGGCACGCTTGACATCGTTATTCACGGCGATCTTGGTTTCGCCGCCGCTGGTTAAATGGCACACCATGAAATGCTCGGTGCGCTTCCCGCGGCGGGTTGACCGTTCCTCAGAAATAAATCGCAGCGACCGGATTTGGCTGAAGTTCAAGTCAAACGCGGCCGTCGAACCCCAAATGCCGCTACGAATGTGGAAGCCGTCGCCATCGACGGTCGTACGCTCCAGATAGAGCGACGGCGCCAATGCCAATGCAAACACGGGACCCAGAAAGAGTAAACCCCAACCGAGACGGGCGGAGTGGCCACGTAAGAACCAGCCGATCGGCGCCGCCGCGGCGCCTGCCACGAGCATCGCCAGCGGCGCCCAAAGCTGGTATTGAAAGACCTCTTTGCCGCCGTCCGTCGTTTCACGAACACAACCGGCGGTGGCCGAAAGCAATAAGAGCATTACCCATGACGGCCATCGAATGGCCTTTAGCCCAGAGACGCGATTGCTAATGGTCACGCGATCCTCCTTTGGTTTGGGCTGCCCGTGGCGCACTCGAAAAGCTATCATGGCGGCGCGGCGCCGGCAAGGAGTGCTTAATGTTGGCGAGAAGGCAAGACTCGGCTTCCTCGAATACCCACCTCAACAGCGTGACAACCGACTCCGCTCGCAATGCCTCCGAGACAATCGCCGACGTTACGCATACCGGCTGTGTGATTGTCGGCGGCGGGCCGGCGGGCATGGTGCTGGCTTTGCTGCTCGCCAGGCAAGGCATCGATACCACGCTGCTCGAAGCCCACCACGATTTCGACCGCGACTTCCGCGGCGACACGGTGCATCCCTCGACGCTGGAGATTCTCGATCAGATCGGGCTGGCCCAGCGCGTGCTTGCGTTGCCGCACGGCAGGGTCCGCCGCCTGGAGCTGATCACGCCCGAGCAAACGGTGACCATCGCCGACTTGGGCCGGCTGAAAACGCCTTTCCCTTTTGTCACCATGCTGCCGCAGGTTCAGTTGCTGAACCTGCTGGCCGAGGAAGCTCAAAAGTTCTCCAATTTCCGGCTGGTGCTCGGCGCCAATGTGCAGCGACTGGTCCGCGACGACGGCCGCGTCTGCGGCGTGCAATATCGCGGCGCCGACAACGCCTGGCATGAAGTGCGGGCGCCGCTCACCGTGGCCGCCGACGGGCGATTCTCCAAGCTCCGCAGCCTGGCGGGCCTGACGCCCAACGCCACCGCGCCGCCGATGGACGTGGTCTGGTTTCGGCTGCCGCGCCGGCCCGGCGATCCAGAAGATCGAGGCGCTATTTACGTCAAGGGCGGGCATTTTGCCGCCGTACTCGACCGGTCAGAAGATTGGCAGATCGGGTTCGCGATTCTCAAGGGCAGCTTTCATGAGCTGCGGCAAGCTTCGATCGACGCGCTGCGCCACGCCTTGGCAGACGTGGTACCCTGGATGGCCGACCGCGTCGACACTCTCAGCGATTGGAAGCAGGTGTCGGTGCTCTCGGTCGAATCGAGCCGGCTGTCGAAATGGCACCTGCCCGGCCTGCTGTTCATTGGCGATGCGGCGCATGTGATGTCGCCGGTCGGAGGCGTGGGCATCAACTGCGCCATTCAAGACGCGGTCGAAGCGGCCAATCTGCTGCGGCTGCCGCTGAAAAGCCACAGAATCACCGAAGACGACCTGGCGGCTGTTCAGCGACGCCGCGAGCCGGCCATTCGCATCGTGCAACGCATTCAGGCCTACCTACAGCGGCGAATTGCGGCGCCCGCGCTGCGGCCCGGAACGTCGTTCCGGCCTCCGCTGCTACTGCAAATCGGCCAGCACCTGCCCATTTTGCGAAACCTGCCTGCCAAGATGCTGGCATTCGGCCCGCGGCGGGTGCGCATTGAACACCCGCGGCCGGGCGAATAGACCGACAGCAGCCACCAAGCCCTTGCTTTTGCGCTCGTCCTTAGCAAACTGTATAGCTGCTTACCTGCGCTTGCAGCCTTTCCCAAAAACACCTACCGAGAAAACCACCATGAGATTCACCGCCTTGGCCCTTTCGCTCAGCCTGCTCTTGTTCGCCGTTCCCGCTGGCGCCGCCGACAATTCGCCGCCCGAAGGGTTTGTGGCGCTATTCAATGGCAAAGACCTGGCGGGTTGGAAAGGGCTATTGGCCGGGCCGCTCGAAAATCCCGCGAAACGGGCGGCGGCCAGCAGCGACGAATTGGTCAAGGCCCAGGAAGCCGCCGACCGCGACATGCGCGAGCACTGGAGCGTGAAAGACGGTGTGCTGGTGTTCGATGGCAAAGGCCGCAGCCTGGCCACCGCCAAAGACTACGGCGACTTTGAACTCTGGGTCGATTGGAAAATTGAGCGCAATGGCGACAGCGGCATTTATTTGCGTGGCGTGCCGCAAGTGCAGATCTGGGATCCTTCGAGCGACTCGGCCAAGGGCGTCGGCTCGGGCGGATTGTTCAACAACCAGAAGAATCCCAGCAAGCCGATGACCGTGGCCGACAAACCGATCGGCCAATGGAACACGTTCAAGATCAAGATGGTCGGCGACAAGGTGACGGTGTTTCTCAATGACGTGCTGGTGGCCGACAACGTGACGCTCGAAAACTACTGGGAGCGCGACAAGCCGGTCTACCCCACTGGCCAGATCGAGCTGCAGAACCACGGCAACTCGCTGTACTTCAAGAATATCTATCTGAAGGAAATTG
>DASVHB010000109.1:0-2567 GCA_036379195.1 Pirellulales bacterium | reverse complement strand
CGTAGGCGTGCCAGCAGACGCCGGAGATGGCGGAAGGGGGCGCGAAATATCCGTCGATGTAGACCGCCAACGTGAAACTCCACCGGGCAAGCCGGTGGCATCTTGCAGGAACAAAAACGGAACCAAACCCGCGCCGCGGTCACCGTACGTTCTGCACAGCCCAGGGTGGGCCGAGCGCAGCGAGTCCCACCATTTCGCCGCATGGATCAGTTCGGCGCGATGCTATCTGACCCGGCGGCGCGCCGACAGACCCTCTATCGTTGCTCTTCCATTCGCTCCAGAAACGGCAGTTGATCGGGATGGATCAGTTCGCGCGCCCGCGCCAGCGTTACAAACTCGGCGCAGTCGACCTCCCAAGAGGCGCAGCGGGGCGACGCGCCGTCGGGCGCCGGACCGGCGAAGCAATGCACTCGCTTGCGGCTCTTGCGATAGTCGATGTGCCCCAGCGAAGTTAGCTCGCCAGGCATCACGTCGGTTTCTTCCATTGCTTCGCGGCGGGCGGCGGCTTCGAGCGATTCGCCGGCATCGGGCAGCCCTTTGGGAATTCCCCACGGCGCCCGGCGGTTGTAATTGCCCGACGCATGGACCAACAGCACCTCCAGCCCATCGGGTCCGTCGCGGTAGAGCAGCACTCCGGCGGATTCAAGCATCGCTAGCTCCGGGCTTTTTCGGCCGTTGCCGCATCGTGAACGAAAACAGCAGCCCGTAGGGAACGCCCTCCGTGGCGTTCCGTGAACTGCGATGCGACGTCGCGCCGCCTTTCACGGAACGCCACGGAGGGCGTTCCCTACAGACGTCTTGCGGCAAAACCACCCCGCAACTCCCTGCGCATCGTGCGTGGGGCTCCGTGTTCGACAGGCACGCTTTGCCAATCGACCCCGATCATCACCACGTTCAACCCCGAGCCAATGCCCAATAGCGCCACCTGGTCGCCCGGTGATAGGTGCCCGCGCTCCAGGCCAATGGCAGCGGTGACGGGAACCGCCGCCGAGCCGGTGTTGCCCAGGAATTCGACGGTCGAAAAATCGGCGGCGGGGTCGATGCCCAACCGCTCCAGCAATAGCTTGCGGTGAGCGACGCCCACCTGATGGCAAAACGTCTTGTCAATCTGCGCGATACCAAGGCCGGTCGTCGGTAGTCCCGGCCCTTGTGGCCGGCCGATCGCGCACCATTCATCCAAGAAAAGTCCAAACGTTTCCTGGGCGGTGGCCACGCCGGCGTGCAACAGTTTTTCGCTGTCGGTGGTCATCAGGGGGCTCATGCCGCCGGCCACCGACTCGTCGCAGCCGCTGTGGCAAAGGGCGTGGTGCGCGGTGTTGGTGCGGACGGCCGCGGCTTGCAGCCAGTTTTGCGTGCGGCTCGATTCATGGTCAACCAGCACCACCGCGGCACTGGCCGAGCCAATGGTGAGCGAGGCCACGGCCAGCTTCATCTGGTCGCGGGTGAGCGTTTCGTCGCGGTTGAGGGCGGCGATGGTGGTTTCGACCAGCGGGCGGCTGCTCTCGGTGCCCACCACCACGCCCGCTCGAATCTGCCCTAGCTCGATCATGTTCGCCACCTGCAACATGCCATTGAGCATGCCCAGACAGGCGTTCGAGACGTCGTAAATCAAGCAATCTGGCGGCAGTTCCAGGCCGTGATGTACGCGGCAGGCGGTGGCCGGCTCCAGATGATCTCGGCAGACCGAAGCGTGAATGAGCGCCCCAATGTGTCGCCGGTCGATTCCGGCCGCGGCCAGGGCCCGCTGCGCGCTGGCGATGCTGGCCTCGCTGGGCAACATGCCCGGCGGCCAGAAGCGGCGCTCGCGGATGCCGGTCATCAGCTCCAGCCGCCCCTCGGGCAGCCGCAGCCGGCGATAGAGCGGCGCGAGCGATTCTTCGATCTGGGCCGATGTCACGATTTCGTCGGGCAGGGTATAGGCGATCGCCTCGAGGCAGACTTTTTCGTAACGCATTTTGCTAGGATAAGGGGCGGCGAACGAATCTTCCAGGGCGACACTCACGCCAATGCTAGCAAAACGAATGCTTGCACAGGATGTTGTAGCCGGCGGCGGTGTCTTACGCAAAATACAGGAAAAGCTTGCATTCGATTTCGGCGACCTTATAACTCGACCCATCGTGAAACGACGCCCGGCAAGCAAACAACGCGGGGCGCGACACGATCGAGGCCGCTGGTTTGTTACCAACGGCTCCGGCGTAGTACCCAGGATGGGACGTGAAAGAGCCGCGCTGCCAGAGGCGAGTGGTTCCGTTCACGCCGAGGTGTCAAGGATGACTCACGAAGCTGCCGGCTCATTGGTCGCGCTTTTCGGGCGAGCCTCTCTGCTCGCTGACCGACATAGCCAATGTCGGTTCTCTCGTTCCTTGTCTCACTGCTTCCTGTGCCCGCACCGCCGGACGCGCCTCGTGCGGAATTTTTCCTAGCGTTTCGTGTCACTCCAGACAAGGGATTTGTCACCAAGGAGCGTGTGAAATGAAGAAGCAGAAGCCACTCATCGGTTTGAACGCAGATTATCGCGCGGCTAAAAAGGATTCGCCCGCGTTTAGCTTTGTCTGCGCTGGCTATTA
>DASVHB010000108.1:0-2263 GCA_036379195.1 Pirellulales bacterium | reverse complement strand
AGCCGGAACTCACGGCGGCGGCCGATGCCAAAGATGAAACACGAATGAAAAAAGAACGGGTATTCCGATTCCGAACTATCCCTTGCCTCACGTGCATCCCCGCAGAGCCTGACTCCGTTTTTTCGGGCGAAATCAAGCGATAGCGCTTCCGCTTCTTGCCGCGAGTGCCTTTGGACATCGGAGACATGCCTTCCAAAATCCCACCCGGCAGAGCCGGACGCAGCCACTCAAAACCCGGTAGAGCCAAAAGAACCCGGCGACGCGCGTGAATGCCAGGCGGGGGGATCTTTGTCTTTCGCTGGAGCGAAAGTAGCGCTCGTTTCGCGGAGCGAAAAGCGACTTTGCGCGCCCGCCCTTCGCGCCCGACGATGGTGTTTCTCTTTTTCTGATCCGCGCCCAGCCGTGACCGAATTCCATTCATCACGCCACCGGCGGCACGGGGGAGACGAAACCGTCGGGCTTGACGGTCAGCAGCGATTGGCTGGAAGTGTGCAACACCTTTTCGGCGGTGTTGCCGATCAACAGCCCGGCCAGGCCGCCGCGGCCCACCGCGCCCATCACGATCAGATCGGCCTTCAACCGCCGGGCCGCCGAGCCGATCGACCGCCAGGGAATGCCGGGCAGCGCGTGCAACGTGTAGCGGCGCGGCTCGATCGCCGCCTCGGCCAGGCATTGCCGCAACCGCTCGATCGCCCCCCGCCGCACGATGCGGCGGTAGCGGCCCACCTCTTCGTCGACTTCGCTGGTGTCGGGCATAAGCTGCGGCAGCTCGTCGAGACTGAAGACGTGAAGCAGGTGAAGCTCGGCGCCCGCCTTAAGCGCCAACGCCGCGGCGACGCGCACCGCCTTTTGACTGACCATCGAAAAATCGCACGGCACCAGCACCGAGCCGACCGCGGCGCCTTCGTCGGCGCGGGTAATCCACACGGCCGAGGGACATTTGCGCACCAGCTTGCCCGCCGTGCTGCCCACCCAAAACCTCCGCGCTGCCGACTGCCCGTGTGTGCCGGCGATCACCAGGTCGAAACCTTGGCTCTGCACCTGTTGAATAAGTTGAATGAAGGGCGTGCCCACCCGCGTTTGGCAATCTGCCGTGACGCCGGCCACGCGGCATTCGGCAACGAGCTGCTGCAACCGCTCGTCGCTGTCGCTGCGCACGTCTTCTTCGATTGAATCGAGCTTGCCGGTCACCAGCCCGCCCGCCGCACCGAAAGTCATCACCTCGACGGCGGCGCGCACGTCGCGCGCCACGTGCATCAACGTCAGCGAGGCGCCATACAACTTGGCGAGCGAAACCGCCTGGTTCAGCGCCACTCGGGCGTGATCCGAAAAATCGGTGGCCACCAGGATTTTGTGAAAGGGAGCCGGACTGTGTAGCATAAACGTCCTCGTAGCATAAGCGTCCTCGCTGTTGCGCGTTCAGTCCCGTAACCTCAGCAAGCGGGGACGCCTACTCGATGCCGATTGCCACTTCCATCCGTTGGCGCGGGGTTGCAATCGGCGTGCCAGCCGCCGCAAGCGCGCTTTACCATGCTGCATGCCCTTACAATGTCGTTATGAACGCACCCGCCAAATCCGCCGCTGAGTTGTTGGCCACGCCCGTGCAGTTTCTCAAAGGCGTGGGTCCGCAACGGGCCGAACTGCTCGAACGCCTCGGCCTGCGGGCGGCCCGCGAGCTGGTGTTTTTCTTTCCCCGCGACTATCAAGACCTCACCGAGCTGTCGCGCGTAGCCGACCTGATCGAGGGCAACCTGGTGCGGCTGCGCGGCAAGGTGGAAGAGGTCGATGCGCGCACCGGCGCGACGGGCAACTCGGTGTTGGGCGTGCTGCTGGCCGCCGAGCAAGGGCGCGTGCGGCTGCTCTGGTTCAATCAACCGCACATGCGGCAACGTTTTTCGCTGGGCGAAGACCTGCTGATCGTGGGCAAAGCCAAACTCAACGGCGGCATGTGGGAACTGGTGCATCCGCAGGTGCAGTGGCTCGGCACCGAAGAAGACGAACCGGCGAGCAAATTGCTGCCGGTCTACCCGCTTACCGAAGGCTTGAGCCAAGCGCACCTACGCCGCATCGTGGCCGGCGCGGTCGAGCTGTGCGTCGATGCACTGGACGAAGTTTTTCCACACGATTACCTGGCCGAGCACAATCTTTGGCCTTTGCGGACAGCGCTGGTGCAAATCCACCAGCCCGCCGACCGCGCCTCGCTCGAGCAAGCGCGGCGGCGTTTCGTCTATCAGGAACTATTGATTCTGCAGTTGGCTCTGGC
>DASVHB010000107.1:0-2698 GCA_036379195.1 Pirellulales bacterium | reverse complement strand
GGATGATTCTGCTGGATCAGTTTTTCGCTGCCGCCGTCCCACATGGCCAGCCGCTCGACCTTCACTTCCATATCGTGGTCCGGCAGCGGCCCGCCGTTGTCCTGGGTATGCGGCCTGGCCACGAGCGGAAAAGCGTTGTGGTGATTGATCGGCAGGGGGCTGTCGGTCAGCTCGATGCCCACGCAAGTGCCCATTTGTTCGGTCGCTTTCAGGCGCACCAGGTGCGGCTCGTAGCTCGACAGCCGATTGTGCTCGGTGCAGGGAGCGAACTCGATGTGCTCGGCCAACAAGTTGAGCACGCGGCCAAGCTGGCTCGACGTGTTATCGCCCGAGGGCGAAGCGTGATTGTGAAAATCGGCACTGATCCAACCGGGCGTCTGCACGCTACGGGCGAGCCGGGCCGTCAGCGGTGTCTGACGGCCCTGCACCACTTCGATGTCGGTAAACACCGCGTCGTACTCGGGTCCGTGGCTGATGACGGCCTGATACTTTCCCGGCGGCAGCGGTTGGCGGAATTGGCCTTGCTCGCTGTAGCGGACGTTGCGGACGGCCCACTCGCCGGTCTGGTGACCAAAGTCGGGGTCTTTGGCGCCGTCTTTGCCGCGGAACTGCACTTTGCAGGCGATGGGTCGCTCGTCGGCATCGCGGATGTCGGCCACCACACTGCCGGCCGCCGGCAGCTCGACGCAGTTCTCGCCCGAGGTCAGTTTCAACGTTTTCGAGCCGCTGCCCAAGCTCGACACGATCGCCTCGAACTCGCCGTCGGGCACGGCGAACTCGATCGCGCCGCTCCGGTCGGTCCGGCCGCTGCCGTACACCGCGTCGCCTTGCCGCACGACCAGCTCTGCCGCGGCCAGCGGCGCGTCGTTGCTGTCGCGCACCACGATTTTACGGTCTTGCTCGTTCGCATCGAGCAGCTCGCCGGCCAGCGTTTGCAGTGCCAGCAGGTGCGCAGCGGGGGCGATCTGCCGCACCAGTTTAAGCGCTTTGCCAGGCGCCAATGCGACTCGTTCCGAACCTTCTTCAAGATAATGAATGATGCTGTTGCGGGCGTCCGACTGGCAGCGCAGGGCATGACCCTCGGCGACGATGCCATACGCCTGGCCGAACCATTTGTCGTAGACCGAGAACAGCCGGCCAGGATCGCTGCCCGACTTCTCGAAGGTGCCATCGGCCCGCAGCTCGTCTTTCAACACCAACTCGCGGTCTTTGTCGCCGCCGTTCTCGAAAGCCGTTTCAACCCGCAGCCAGTCGGCGCCATCGGGCAGGATATATGTCACTTCGGCGGCGGGCTGAGCATCGCTGGTCTCCGCTCGGCAGGTGACGCGCACTTCGGCGGCTCGCAGTGGAACTCGCCCGGCTTCGACATCGGCCAAAGTTTTTTGGCCGTCGCCGTCATCGATGGTCATCGCTCGCCAATTCATGCCGGGACCGCCGGGATAATAGGCGCTCAACTGGTCGTTCGGTTCCGCCGCACTCGTCAGGTCAATCACTGCCCCGCCGACGTTGCGCACCGTCATGTTGGCATGACGACCCGCGACGGGACGCGCGATGACCGCCGTGATGCGATCGTTGCGCAATACCACGTCGCCATAAATGCAGTCGGCTTCCTTACCCTGAGGCGCGTATTCGTCCCAGGTATCAGGAGAAAGGACGGCGACTTCGACGCCGCGGTGGTCGGCCTCGGCGAAGCGAAACGGCGGCTCGCCGGTCAGTGCCGTGCTGGTGATCGTGGCGCACCAATACTGTTCGATGTGCCGGACGATCATTTTCAGACCGTCAAAATGGCTGGCCGCCACGCGGCGATGGTACGAGTCGGTCAGGTCGCGGCAGAGCACGACGTCTTGATCGAGGTAGACCAACTGCCGGATGCCGAAGGGGCGCCCCAGCACGCAGACATTGGTGTGAACGCCCATCACGATCACGTGCTCGATGCCGCGCTGGCGCAGCATGTTAAAGATCTCCTGGCCGCTGTCGCTCACGGCGTCTTCGGCGGCGATTTCGATCGCGTCGATCTGCCGCTTCCAGGCGCGATAATCGGGACCGCACGGCTCGGCGCTGTCGCACGAGCAGCCCGCGGTGGCCACTTCGTCGGCCAGCGGGCCTTCGTGACGGGCATCGAGCTTGTTCCATTGAAATTTCACCGGCGTCTTGGCCGGCGGAGCTTCGATGGCCCGGCGGCGCTGCGGAGTGCCAGCGTAAAACTCCATGCAGTCGCTGGGAGCATGGATGACGAACACGCCCCGCCGGCGCGCGGCATCGACCGCGCGGTTCATGGCCGGCGCCATTTCGGCCACGCGGGCCTCGGCGCTGCGGCAGTGGTGCTTGTCCCACATGTCGATGATGATGATGGCCGTCTTTTCGGGCGGCCAGACAAGCTGCTCGGTGGTTACCGTTGCCGGCTCGCCGGGCCGGTCGGGCTTGGCTGCCTTTCGCGCCAGCAGTTCCAAAGGCGCGGCTTGCGCGGCGGCTGCCGCCAACAGTGCGAGGGCGATCGTGAAACAAAACGTCAATACCGTCCGCGTGAGATTGGTCGTTTGCATCGAAGGATTTGTCGTCAGATGGTTCGTCCGGATGCGATGGTTTTGCCTTTGGCAGACAGGCACCAGTAACATTTGACGGTAACGAGGCCGGCATGCCCGTGCAAGCCTCGGCTGCGGTGTAACCCGCATTGCGCACCCGTTGACACCAACCCGAT
>DASVHB010000106.1:0-9013 GCA_036379195.1 Pirellulales bacterium | reverse complement strand
GCCGCGACAAAAGCCAGCGTCGAGGCCGATGTCTTCGCGTGGTTGGCGGCACGAAGGGCCTCTCGCCCTTACCTTCTTCAAGCGACCGCTTGATTCGGTCGCCATTCCGCGCCCAAAATGCGCTTAACAGTTGCAACCGGGGAAGCGTTTGTGAGGCCAAAGCATGTCGCCGCTCCAGCGTCGGGGACAACGAATCCTGATCATCGGTCTAATCCTTTGGGGGCTGCCTAGCGTTCGGGCTTACTTTGCACTCAAGCGCGGAACCGCCAGCATCTACGAGCTCTGAGTTCACGAGATCGGGACGACGAAGCACTACCGCGCCTCCAGGCGGCCAGAGACTTGCGCATCAAGCTGCCATGAACAACATCGCCGCCAAACGCCGCTGGGTGCAGTTT
Organism: Pirellulales bacterium; assembly: GCA_036379195.1. GTDB lineage: Bacteria > Planctomycetota > Planctomycetia > Pirellulales > JAICIG01 > JAICLL01. The sequence continues at coordinate 8,618 of DASVHB010000106.1, read as the reverse complement.
AGTCTTCGCGGCATGTTGGCGGGTATGACAATCCTTTCGCTGGCTCTTGGGCTGGTCGTAAATCGGGTCGCAAAGCAAAGGAGAGCGGTCGCGGCAATCGTTCAGACTGGCGGTACGGTGTTTTACGATTGGAATGAAACCGCTCCGCGGGCCGTGTCTACCGTCGGCAACCCCGCGGGGCCCGCGTGGCTGCGAAAACTGCTGGGCGATGATTATTTCCAGCGACCGGTTTGGATTTCGTATTTTGGGAACGCAAAAAATGAAGGGTGGGTGCAAGCCGTCGGCGATTTGCCGTCGACGAAATACCTGCTGCTCGCTCGGGGCGACATCACCGACGAGATTTTTGCACGCCTCGCGCCGCTGCCCAATCTCCAAGAACTGCAGCTCGAAGGCGCTGCCGTCACCGACCAGGGGTTCAAACACATCGGCAAGTTTCCCCGGCTGCGCTGGCTGAATGCCAGCGGAACCGAGGTTTCCGATCTGGGGTTGAGCACTTTGGCCGCCTTGAATCTCGAAGAACTCAGCCTACGCGATACCGGTGTGTCCGATGCGGCGGCGCCGGTGCTTGCCACGATGAAGCATCTGCAAAAACTCGATCTGCGTCGCAGCGCGGTTACTGAGGCGGGCGCTGAGCGCCTCCGCCGTGCGCTTCCGAATTGCAAGGTGACGCGGTAGCGTGGGCGAGCCCGGATGGTGGGACTCGCTGCGCGCGGCCCACCCTGGCCTGCGCAAAATGTGTGGTTATCCGGGTAGTACGCCCTATTTGACCCCGCGTGTTTTTGTTCCGCTTCAGGGTGGAACAGTGCCATGCCACCGGCTCGCCCGATGGTTGCTGACGCTGGTTTCTAGAGAGACGCCCGATCACCCTTCCCTCACGGGTACCGCCGGCTGTCCGCCCGCCTGCGGCGGGCGAACAGCCGGCGGTACACCACGGGAAAAGAAGGCGGGGAGAACGGCCGTGCTGTAGACGGCCAACGTGAGACTCCAACCGGGCAAGCCGGTGGCATCTTTGCCGAACAAAAACAGTACCAAGACTCAGTCGCTGTACTTGCAGATTTTGCGCGGGCCAAGCCCACCCTACGGCCTTTTCGCTCATCACTCATCACTCACCACTCATCACTTCATGCACCACCAACATATTATGCCCATGCGCCACCAGGCCAATGCCACTGACCAGCACCAGATGGTCGCCGGGCGAAAGTGTGCCGGTGCGCTGGCCCCAGGCCTCGATGTGCTTGATGAGCTGGTCGCTGTCGCGCATGGGCGCGCCTTCGAGTGGCGTCACGCCCCAGTATAAGCACATCTGCCGCGAAACCTCTTCGCAGTCCGAAACCGCCACAATCGGCACGTGGCTGCGCAATTTCGACAGGGCCAGGGCGGTCGCTCCGCTGTGGGTGGCCACCACAATCAGCTTGGCGTCGAGCCGCGAGGCGATGAACTGCACGCCATACACCACCGCCTCGGTCACGCGGTGCAGATCGTCGATGCGCACGTCCGAAAGCGGCAGCGGCGGTCGGTCGCGCAGCAGCGGTTCGGTGGCCAGGGCAATGCGGTTCATCATTTCGACCGCCGGTTGCGGGTGCTCGCCCACCGCCGTCTCGCCCGAAAGCATGCAGGCGTCGCAACCGTCGAGAATGGCGTTGGCCACGTCGGTCACTTCGGCCCGCGTCGGCTGCCGCGAGTGTTGCATGCTGTCGAGCATCTGCGTGGCGATAATCACCGGCTTGTGATAGCGGTTGCAGACCGCCACGATGTGCTTCTGGGCCACCGGCATGCGGGCCACGTCGATTTCGACGCCCAGATCGCCGCGGGCCACCATCACGCCGTCGGCCGCCGCCACGATTTCTTCCAGCCGGTCGAGCGCCTCGGGCTTTTCGATCTTGGCAATGACCATTGCCCGTGAGCCGTGCGCCCGCACCACGGCCTTTAGCGCCAGCACTTCGTCGGGCGAGCGCACAAAGCTCATGCCGACAAAATCGACGCCGTGTTGAGCCGCCCAAATGGCGTGCGTGCAATCTTCTTCGGTCATGGCGGGCAGGCCAATCTTGACGCCGGGCAAGTTGATGCCTTGCCGGCTGCGCACCATGCCCGACTGCGTCACACGGCACACCGCGGTGTCGGCCCCGCACTCTTCGACCATCAGGGCCACGGTGCCGTCGGCCAGCATCACGCGGTCGCCGGCTTTCAGTTCGTCGATGAGTCGGGCGTAATTGCTCACCAGCTCTTCAGCGTGCGAGGCGGTCTCGCCGCGCACAAACCGTAGCCGCGCGTCCTGGCGGCACTCGACCTGTCCGCCCAACAACTCTCCCAGACGGATTTTGGGCCCGCCCAGGTCGGCCAGCACGCCGATGGGGCGACCTTCGTTGCGACTGACGCGGCGGATGGCGGCCAGCGTCTCTTGGTGCTGCTCGACCTGCCCGTGAGCCATGTTGAGCCGAAACACATCGACGCCGGCGGCGGCCAGCTCGGCCAGTTGATGCTCTTGCCGGCAGGCGGGACCGACCGTGGCGATGGTTTTGGTGCGGACGCGATAAAACTCGGGATTCAACGTGGCCATCGTCATTGCTCGACTCCGTTTGCCTCGGTAGAACGGAAATTCATTCCGTTGCTTGAATGGTCCCGGTGGCTGGGGCAGAGGCTTGCCGATGCCCCGGCTGGAACCAACCGGGGCGTCGCTGAGGCTCTGCCCCAGCCACCGTCGTGAGTAGTTTCTATCGTCATCAAGACATTCTGACCAGTGGAAGAATCGCCAGCCCCGCACCAGAACGGCCCCACCTCTGAGCGATCGTCAGTCCGTCGGCTTCGCATGAGTTCGCTGGTGGCGGGCGTGGCGCTGGGCGGTATCGCGGGACTCGCCCTGATGATTGTCTTGGTGATCCGCGCGCGAGGCAGCGCATTGCCTCCGCTCACCGCCGAAGCGCTACAAGCGGCGCACGACCACTGGAAACGGCGCGGACCGGAAGACTATCAAATGACCGTGGTGGTTACCGGCAGCCAATCGAGCACATACCATGTGCAGGTCCGCGGCGGTGCGCCGATCGACGTGACGCAGGGCGATGGGCTGCCGGTGAGGCGGCGAGCAACCTGGCAATACTGGACTGTCGACGGCCTGTTCGGTGTGCTCGACCACGATTTGCAGTTGATCGACGATCCGGCCAAAGGATTTGGAGCAAGGCCCGGCAGTGCGGTGATCTTGCGGGCGCGGTTCGACGCCGATTTGGGCTTTCCCATCGAGTACGAGCGCGTCATCTTAAGTCCCGCCTCGCAGATGCGATGGATGGTGAAAGAATTCCGGGAATTGGAATGACTTTTTGGCAAAATAAAGTGGCGCTGGTGACCGGTGGCTCGAGTGGGCTGGGCCGGGCGATTGCTGAGGCGTTTGCGACCGCGGGCTGCCGTGTGGTCGTCGCCGCCCGCAACGAAGAGAGTTTAAACGCCGCCGCGGCAGCCATGTGCTGCGACGGGCGTGAAGTGCTCGGCGTTCCCGCCGATATCACTCGACCAGACGACGTCGATCGGTTGATCGCTCGCTGTCTCGAAAGCTATGGCCGGCTCGATGTGCTGGTAAACAACGCTGGCCGTTCGATGCGCCGCGCGGTGGCCGAAACGTCGCCAAACGATTTCCGTGAATTGATGGAGCTGAATTTCTTCGCGCTCGTGGGCATGACGCAAGCCGCCTTGCCCCACTTGCTGGCGAACCACGGGCATCTGGTCAACATCGGTTCGCTGGCGGGCAAATCGGCCGCGCGCTATGTGGGGGCCTATCCGGCCACCAAGTTTGCAGTGACCGCCTATTCACAACAATTGCGACTGGAGCTTGGCCCCAGCGGCCTGCATGTACTGCTGGTGTGTCCCGGTCCGATCGCGCGAGATTTGCCGCGTGGCGATGCCGAGCGCGAGGCCCGCGGCGACGATCTGACGGGCCTGCCCAAAACCGCCCATCGCCCTGGCGCCGGCGTACGCGTGGCAGCCCTGCGGCCCGATTGGCTGGCCGGGCAAATCGTGCGTGCCTGCGAACGAAGGCAGGGAGAATTGGTTTATCCACGTTCCGCGCGGCTGATCTTCGCGCTGATGCAGCTCTCGCCCGGCCTAGCCGATTGGCTGGTGCGAATCTCGACCTGACGAACGCCGCAGGTAGTGTCCCAAAGTTGTGTTGCTCACTGAAGCATGTGGCACAGCCGCCCTCGGCTGTGGCCCGGTCAACGCCGCCGTAGGCGGCAAATCACAGCCGACGGCGGCTGTGCCACACGAGTCGATACCACCGGCTCTCTGCGGAACGGCACGGAGTCCGTTCCCTACATAGCCATTTGAAGATTCTGATTGTCGACCCGATTCTGATCGTCAACATCGATTAGCAGAATTCCACGCGCCATCGCCCGCCGTGGCTTATCCAGCCCCCCGAGAATCGCAAGATTCCGAACTACCGGCTAAACCCCGCCAAGCCTCGCGGCCGATAAATCGCGATGAAACAGGTAATCTGTCATCCGCAGGCGGCACGATCATGGCTCGCATTCCCTTGGCCTCGGCATGCACGGCGCTGGCCGTCCTGGTTTGTCTCCAGGGCGCGGCGCGTGCGCAGCACCACACGCATCAGCATCGCCAGACGCTCGGCGACCGTCTCCGCTCGCTGCTGGGCGATGATGAGCCGACGCCCGCCCCAAAAGTGGCCCGCGCGCCCAGTACCACGCGCACCGATGGCGCCAGCAAACCGCGTATGACGCGGCAGTCGGCCGTGAAGGCCCAAGGAAAAGCGAAACCGCCCAGTTCCACCTGGTCGAGCGCCACGGCACGAGCCGCCAGCCCGCGGAAATCGTCGTCAAGCCGCTCGTCGAATTCCAGCCGGCGCAGCACGGCCGCTGAAGCGACGCAAACGCCCGCCGAACTCCCCGAAATCATCGAAGGCGACACCGCCATCGAGCCGCAGCCGTTGATTGCCGACGGCGACGATGCCGTCACCGAAACCAGCGACGAACCAACCGATCCGGAAGGCGAGGGCGACGATACACCCCGAGTAGCCCGGGTCGAACGCCACACCTCGGGTTCGACCCGTCCCGATCCCAGCATGCTCTTTTCGCGCAGCACCCCGTTGGTGACGGTGCGCGGCAGCGGGCCGCGCCGCATGGGAGTCGGCGAAGTCGCCGAATATCGGGTGGTGGTGATCAACGAGGGCAAGCAGCCGGCCAGCGATGTCGCGGTGCGCGTGGGCCTGCCGGCGGGCATCGAAGTGCAATCGACCAAAGCGACCTCCGGCGCTGTCGAACCTGCCAACAGCGAGGGCGCCCTGCAATGGACCCTGCGCACGCTGGCCCCCGACAACGAAGAAGAGTGCGTGCTGCGGGTTTCGGCCCGCGACAATCGCCCGTTCGATTTCGACGTGAAGCTCGACGCGGCGCCCGTCATCGTCAAAACCACCATCGAAGTGGAAGAGGCGCAGTTGGCGCTGTCGATCGATGGTCCCAGCCAGGTGTTGGCGGGCAGCAAAGAAGTCTACCGGCTCACGGTGAGCAACCTCGGCAACGGCGCCGCCGAAAACGTGGTGGTGCACCTGCTGCCTTTGTTGCCCGGCGAAGGTGAGGTTTCGAGCCATCGCATCGGCACCGTCGGGGCTGGCGAAAGCAAAGTGGTCGAGATCGAGTTAGCTGCGCGGCAGGGCGGGCAGCTCAACATCCAGGCCAAAGCCACCGGCGACGGCGACCTGAAAGCGTCAGCGGTCGAAGAAGTCACCGTGCGCCAGCCAGGCATTCACATCGAGGTGGTGGGGCCGGCGCGGCAGTATGCCGGTGCCGCCGCCACCTATCAGGTTCACTTGCGCAATCCTGGCGACGCCCCCGCGCGGCGCGTGAAAGTCACGGCCGAACTGCCCGAGAAAGCCGAGTATGTGGCCGCTAGCCACGATGGCAAATTCGACGCCAAGCACAACCGCGCCGTGTGGAGCGTGGCGAGCCTGGCCCCTGGTGTCGAGCAGATCTTCACGGTCAAGTGCATCGTGCACGCCGGTGGCGAAAACCGCCTGGAGGCCACCGCCCTGGCCGATGGCGACCTGCGGCATTCGAATGTCGCGATGACGGAAGTGCTAGCCGTGGCCGACCTGGTGCTCGACGTGACCGATCCGTCGGGCGCTATCGCCGTGGGCGAAGACGCCCTTTATGAAGTTCGCATTCGCAACCGCGGCGACAAAGCCGCCGAAAGCATCGACGTGGTCGCGTTCTTCTCGAAGGGAATCGAGCCGGTCTCCGTCGATGGCGGAGCGTCGGCCTTGACGCCGGGAACCGTGTCGTTCGATACCATACCGACGCTGGCGCCGGGCAAGGAGTTGGTGTTCAAGGTGCATGCCAAGGCCGAAAGTGCCGGCACGCATCGCTTCCGCGTCGAGCTGCAATGCAAAGCGGTCGGCACCAAGCTGACGCAAGAAGAGACGACGCTCTTCTACGGCGACGAGGTCGCGCCCCAGGTGCACGCCGAAGCCCCGACGAGCGAAGAAGCGCCGCAGGCGGCCCAGGCGCCGACGATCCGCGCCCCTCGCCTGGCAACGCCGCGACAAGGCACCGAGCTGAGATAGTGGCGAGTGGTGAGTGGTGAGTGGTGAGTGGTTGGTGTTTGCGGTGGCTGGGGCAGAGCCGCGCATTTCCCACCGCCATCTCCCAAACGCATTTTCGCGGCGATGCCCCGGCGGCATCGCAGGCCGGACCTCGCGTTGCGGCAATTGCACAATAATCGCGGCCGGCTTCTGCCCAAGCCACCAGCCACCAGCCACCAGCCACCAGCCACCAGCCCCTCTCAATGCACCTCAAGCGGCATGGCATCGTCGATCGCTTCGGCTTCCACAGGCGGCGCGGCGACGCTTTCCGACAATCGCTGGAACGAACGCACCTCGACCTCGCCGACACGCGCGATCTCCAGATCGGGATACAACCCCAAGTCGATCTCGCGCAGCGATGGATCGGCAAAGCGCTCGCCGCTGGGCGACCGCAGACACTGCACCTTGGGCCGGAACGGACGCCGCGAATTGAAGTCGACGACCACCGCCTCGGCGCCGTCGCTGAGCGTCACGATCTGGCCGATCGGAAAGGGCGGAATGATATCGTAAAACGCCCGCTCAATCACCGGATCGAACGCGCCTTGATACATCGTGCGCAGCTCGTAGAGCGCCTGCACCGGCAGCTTGGCGTCGCAGTAGCAGCGCTTGGTGGTGGCCGCGTCGTACATATCGGCGATCGTGGCGATGCGGGCAAACACGGGAATCTGCTTGCCCGATAGCGGCGCCATTCGTTCGCCGGTCCGCGCATCGACGCGTTCGGGATAACCCTTGCCGTCATATCGCTGATGATGATTGAGCACCACCTGCGCCGCGGCGGGCGGCGCCTGACCGCGCAGCATCTCGAATCCCAGCCGCGGATGTTGCCGCATCAGGTCCATTTCGTGCTCGGTGAGCCGGCCAGGCTTGTGCAAAATCTCGCTGGGAATCCGCATCTTCCCCACATCGTGCAGCAGCGACCCAAGCCCCAGCAACTGCAGGTCCTTGGCCTCGCGGGCGGTTTTCCACGATCGCTCGGCGATCAGATACCGCTCTAGCTTCATGCCCACCAGCAGCGACAGATAGCAGACATTCGTCGAGTGCGACATCAAATAGTTGTCGAACGCGTCGAGCTTTTCGAGCATCACATTGCCGCACCGCTGCCCCTTGAGGAACGAAAACAGGTCGCCGATGGCCGTCTGGAAGCGGCCGATATCCAGTTCCGCCGCCTGGCCGCTGAGCATCGCCTCGAAATTGCGGCGCACGTGAACGTAGACCTCGCGTTGTTGCTCGCTCAGCCCTTCGTCGATTAGCCCTTCGACAAACTCCAGGCTACGGCAGCGGACCCAAACCTCATACACGCCCAGTTCGAGCAGACGCGGCACCAAATCGACCGGCACTTCGCGATCGCGCTGCAAGAGATAGCGGCGCGGATCGTTCGGCGAGGGAATGGGCCTGGCCAGCACCATTCCCGGTTCGATCTTATGAACGGGCACTCGTAGCATGGCTATAAAAAATAGCTCAAACGAGTGCCGAAACCGCCCGAATCTCGCGGCATTTTTGAGATGCAACTTCAATTGCCAACTGCGATTCGGTATGCCGCCGCGATGATGGCTCGGCTATCTGTATCGGCCCCCACCGGCCCCGGTTCTCGGCAACTCGCACCGGCGTGCCTGGGGTCAGCTTGTTTCGCCGCGCAGCCGCGCATAATCGTCAGGTGTGTCGAGGTCGGCGAAAGCCGCAGCCTCGTTACACTCGATTTCTTCTGGCCCAGCCGCCGCCACCAGGGCGTTGATTCCCTGGCCTGCCGGTAACCGGCAAACCTCTGCTGCCAACGGCCACGGAAACAGCACAGGATGCCCGCGTCGTCCGTCTGACACCGGAACCAGCACGCGCGGGGCACTCGGACGGTGCGCCGCGAGCACGTGGTCGATGAGCCGGGCATTCAGCCTTGGCATATCGGCCGGGGCCAACAGCCAGACATCGTTCGATCGCGGTTCATACGCCGCAGCCAGATAAGACAGGCCGGCGGCAACCGATGCCTTCATGTCGGCTGGTGGCGGATCGACAATCGCAACCTCCGCACCGGCGGCCCGGCAGCGAG
>DASVHB010000105.1:0-4958 GCA_036379195.1 Pirellulales bacterium | reverse complement strand
CCACCGAAACCCTGATTCGCAACGTCGTTCAAGAAGTGCTCGCGCGGATGGGCACGGCGCCGCCGACGCCCCAGCGGCGCGGCTACGAGGAGCGCCACGGCATCTTTACCTGCGTCGATGAAGCCGTCGCCGCCGCCACCGACGCCTTTCACCAACTGTCCGAGCTGACGATGGAAGACCGCAAGCGGGCGATCGACCATATCCGCCGTATCTCGATCGATCAGTGTGTCGAGTTGGGCACGATGGAGATGGAAGAGACCAAGATCGGCCGGCTGGTACACAAGATCGAAAAGCTCAAGACGCTGGGCGAGCGCACGCCGGGCGTCGAGTTTTTGCGGAGCGAGGTTTTTAGCGGCGACCACGGGCTGGCGGTCATCGAGCACGCGCCGTTTGGCGTGATCGGGGCCATCACGCCAGTCACGCATTCGCTGCCCACGATCACCGGCAACGCGGTGAGCATGATCGCCGGCGGCAATACGCTGGTGGTCAATCCACATCCCAGCGGCAAGCGCGTGGCCGCCGAGGGAGTGCGGCGATTCAACGAAGCCATCCATCGCGACTTGGGCATCGACAACCTGATCTGCCTGATCGCCGAGCCGACGCTCGAATCGGCCAGTGAGATTTTCAAGCACCGCGGCGTGAAGATGATCTGCGTCACCGGCGGGCCGGCCGTGGCCCGGGCCGCGCTGAACAGCGGCAAGCGGGCGGTGGTGGCGGGGCCGGGCAACCCGCCCGTAGTTGTCGATGAAACCGCCGATCTCGACCGCGCCGCCCGTTCGATCATTCAAGGCGCCGCCTACGACAACAACCTGCTGTGCATCGCCGAGAAAGAAGTGTTCGTTGTGGCCGAGGTGTTCGACGCGCTTATGACCGCCATGCAACGGGCGGGGGCCGTGCGGCTGGGCGCCCGCGAGGTTGAAGCTTTGACCGGCGTGGCCATCACCACGGTGGGCGACGCCGATCATAAGCACGATGTGCCGGTCAAGGAGTTTCTGGGGCAAGACGCGGCGGTGCTGGCCCGCGGCATCGGCAAGCAGGTGCCGGCGGAGACCGAGCTGCTGTACGGCGAGACCGACGAATCGAACCCGTTTGTGCCGGTCGAGCAGATGATGCCCTTCGTGCCCTTCGTGCGCGTGCGCGACGTGGACCAGGCGATCGAAAAGGCAAAACTCTATGAGCATGGCTTCCGCCATACGGCGATGATCCATTCGACCAACGTGCGCAACATGACGAAGATGGCCCGCGCCATGGACACCACGCTGTTTGTCAAAAATGGCCCGTGCATGGCGTCGTTGGGCTTGGGAGGCGAAGGGTATTTGTCGTTTTCGATCGCCACGCCGACTGGCGAAGGCGTGACCACGCCGCTCACGTTCACCCGCGAGCGGCGGTGTTCAATGATCGACGATTTGAGAATTATTTAGTAAGCAGCGTGGAGGGCGGGCCGAGCGAAGCGAGTCCCACCAATTACAGGAGAGGCACATTACAGGTGCGATTTGCGAGGAGATAGGGGGATGACAAGAGAGAGATGTGGAGATGGGAGAGGCGAGGAGTATTCTCTTTGTTCATCTCCCTATCTCCGCTTCATCGCCTAATCTCCTCCTATTAAAACGTGCAAGTACGAAAAGGTGGGACTCGCTTCGCTCGGCCCAACCTACGGCCCAGAGCATAAAAAACCATGCAACTAGGCAAAGTGATCGGCACGGCGACTTCGACGGTCAAGCATCGATCAATGGAACGCTGCAAGCTGCTGGTGGTGCAATTGCTGGCGGCTGACGGCGCGTCGCCCGATGGCGAGCCAGTGCTGGCGGTCGATGCACTGGGCGCCGGGCGTGGCGACACGGTGCTGCTTTCGAGCGATGGTCAGGCGACGCGCGAATTACTGAAGAGTGATACGACGCCGGTACGGTGGAGCGTGCAAGGAATTCCCGACTAATGGTGCCAGCGGCCGTCCAGATCGAGCGAATCGCGCGCGAGCTGATCGAGCCGTTGGCGCGCGCGGGGCAGACTGCCGCGGGTCCAAGTGAGGTAAGTCGGCTCGTTGAAAAGGTGCTGCAGCGAATCGAGTTGGAAAACGCGGTGGCCGGGGCAGAGCCTGGCCGGAAATGGGCCGGCGACCGAAAAGAGACGTCTTCGGCCAGACAATACCCGGGTGATAGTAAACCACCGGGGCATCGCCAAGGCTCTGCCCCAGCCATCGTGGTCGAGCTGCAAGACCGTGTAATCACGCTCGATCATTTCGACGGAAAGCTTAACGGGGTTAAACAAATAACAGTGCCGCGGCGAGCGGTGATTACTCCCGCCGCTCGCGACGAACTGGCCCGACGAGGCATTGCGATCGGTTATGCCATCGCAACGCAGCAGAGTAAGCCTCGTGCGACGGTCGTGTGGGGGCAGGCGGAAGCGAATTACGAAGCCGCGAGATTGCTGGATGCGCTCGCGCGAGAGCGAATCAGCATCGAACCGTTGGCTCAAACCGGATTGGCACAAGTGATCGACGAACTCGGCGACGAAATCAGCAAAGGCGGAAAGCCGGCGGTGTTGCTGACGGGCATGCCCGCGGTGGCGCTGTGCCTGGCCAATCGCCAGCGGGGCGTGCGGGCCGTGATGGCTCAGAGCGTTGCAACGACCATGCTGGCTGTGCGGGCTGTCGGCGCCAACTTGTTGGTGGTCGACCCCGCCGGGCGAAGTTGGTTCGAGCTAAAACGCCTGCTCGGCCAGTTCATCGCCGGCGCGCCGTATCCTTGTCCAGCGGAATATCGGGGCCAATTGGATTAGACATGCGCATCGCCAAAGTGATCGGCACCGTGACCTTGAGCCGCTGGCATCTCAGCCTCGATGGATCGTGCTACCGCCTGGCCATTCCGCTGTCGCTCGATGAGCTGTCGAGCGGCGAACCGGCTGGCGAAGAGTTGGTCGTCTACGACTCGCTCGGCGCGGGCATCGGCAGCCTGATTGCCATCAGCGAAGGGGGCGAGGCGGCCCAGCCGTTCTTGCCCGAGCTGAAGCCGGTCGATGCGTACAACGCGGCAATTCTGGATTCGATCGAATTATGATCCCTAATTTGCACAAGCTCAAAGAAGAAATTTGCGACATTGGCCGGCGGCTCTACAACAAGGGCTTTGCCGCGGGCAACGACGGCAATATCAGCTATCGGCTGGGCGAAAACGAAGTGCTCTGCACGCCCACGTTCATCTCGAAAGGCTTTATGAAGCCCGACGACTTGTGCATCGTCGACCTGCAGGGCAACCAGTTGTCGGGCCGGCGAAAGCGGAGCAGCGAGATTCTGCTGCACCTGACGATCATGCGCGAGCGGCCCGATGTGAAGAGCGTCGTACACTGCCATCCACCGCATGCCACCGCCTTTGCCGTGGCCCGCGAACCGATTCCGCAGTGCGTGCTGCCCGAGGTCGAGGTGTTCTTGGGCGACGTGCCGATTACCAAATACGAGACGCCCGGCGGACAGGCCTTCGCCGACACGGTGCTGCCGTTTGTGCAAAAGGCGAACGTCATTATTTTGGCGAACCACGGCACAGTGAGCTATGGCGACAGCGTCGAGCATGCTTATTGGTGGACCGAGGTGCTCGACGCCTATTGCCGCATTCTGCTGTTGGCGCGCGACCTGGGCCGCATCAACTATCTCGATGAGCAAAAAACTCGCGAGCTGCTCGACTTCAAAACGCGGCTGGGCTTTACCGACGCGCGGCTGGCGCCCGGCATGGAGAATTGCGACATTTGCGCCAACGATATTTTCCGCGACAGTTGGAAGCACACCGGCGTCGATCGCCGCGCGTTCGAGGCCCCGCCGCCAAGCAGACCAAAGCAGCCGAGTGCCAACGGTTCGACGAACATCGACCAGGAGCAATTGATCCAAGCGATTACCGACCGCGTGATGGCGGAGATCAGGGGTCATGGGTCGGGGGCCGGGGGTCAGGGAAGATCCTGATCTTCGCCGCCTCAAGATTCGACGTCTGTCCTTGCTTTCGTTCCCTGGCCTCTGACCTCCGACCTCCGGCCCCTTCCCTGAATCCTGCCCCTAACCCCCGACCCCTGCATGAAAGTCAGCATCATTGGCGGCGCCGGCCTGGTCGGCTCGTGTGCCGCGTTCGCTTTGCAAATGGGCCGCGTGGTCCGCGAGATCGCCTTGCTCGATGTCAACGCTGAGGCCGTCTCCGGGCAGGCGCTCGATTTGTTGCACGGGGCCAGTGTGGCCGCCGATCAAACCATCGTTTCTGGTGGTTACGAACATACGGTCACCAGTGACCTGATTTGCATCACCGCCGGGCTGCGCCGCAAGCCCGACGAAAGCCGGCTCGATCTGATCAATCGTAATGTCGATCTGTTCGTCGGCATTTTGGGCGAGATCGCCAAGTCGGGCTACAAGAAAGACGCCGTGGTGCTGGTGGTCTCCAACCCGGTCGATGTGCTCACCTATCTGGCGGCGCAGCGGCTGGATTTGCCCGTCGGCCAGGTCATCGGGCTGGGCACCCAGCTCGACACCATCCGCTTTCGCAGCCTGATCGCCGAGCGGGTGGGCGCCGCGCCCACACAAGTAGCCGCGCTCATTCTAGGCGAGCATGGCGACAGCATGGTGCCGATCTGGTCGAGCGCCACCGCCGCTGGACTGCCGCTGGAAAAATATCCCGGCTGGAACCCCAACGTCGCCAACGAGCTTTTCACGCGCACCAAAGGCTCGGGCGCCGAAGTGATCAAGAAAAAGGGCGGGGCGGGTTTCGCTGTCGGACTGGCCATTCAAGAGGTGATCGAGTCGATTGCGCTCGACCGGCGGCGGGTGCTGCCGGTATCTAGCGTGCAGTCGGGCTGCTACGGCATTCGCGAGGTGGCGCTGTCGGTGCCCACGGTCGTCGGCCGCCGCGGCGTGCTGGCCACGCGCGAAATCGATCTTTGGCCGAAAGAAGTTCAGGCGCTTCGCAAGAGCGGGCAAGTGTTGCGGCAAACCG
>DASVHB010000104.1:0-5754 GCA_036379195.1 Pirellulales bacterium | reverse complement strand
ATTGGCGCGAGCTGCAAGCCGGTTACGTCGCCGATTGGAAAGAGTGGCAGCGACAACTTCCCATTCCGGAACCGCCGGAGCCGGGCGGGCGCGATCTGTACCGCACCAGCGCCATGACGCTTCGCGCGCACGAAGACAAGCACGTGCCCGGCGCCCTGGTGGCCAGTGTTTCGATTCCCTGGGGCGAGGCCCGCAAGACAAACGACAAATTCGGCCCTGTGGGCTACCACGTGGTCTGGCCGCGCGATCTGTTCATGACGGCCAGCGGTCTGCTGGCGGCGGGCGACGCCGCCGCCGCACGCCGGGCGTTGGATTACCTGCAAGCCACGCAGCAAGAGCAGGGCAACTGGTCGCAAAACCAGGCGGTCAACGGCAAACCGGTCTGGACCGGAAAGCAACTGGCCGAAACGGCGATGGCGATTCTGTTGCTCGATCTGCTGAACCGCGACGGCCAATTGACCGCCCACGATCGCCGGCGCTATTGGCCGATGGTCCACTCCGCCGTCGCCCATTTGGTGCAGCTCGGTCCGTCGGCCCAGGAAGACCGTTGGGAAGACGCCGCCGGCTTCACGCCTTTTAGCTTGTCGACGATCATCACGGCGCTGTTGGTCGCCGCCGAGTTGGCCGACGAGCAACATGAAACCGGCATTGCCACCTATCTACGCGAGACTGCCGATTCGTGGTGCTCGTCGCTGGAGGAGTGGACCTATGTCGAAGACACCAAGCTGGCCAAGCGCGTGGGCGTGCCGGGCTATTATTTGCGTGTCGCGCCGCCCGACGGTGACGGCGCCCCAGACAAGTACCGAACTCATGCCGAGTACTGGTATCGACCGCTGATGTTCAAAGAATCGAAGACGCCGGCCGACGTGGTGAGCGTCGATGCCTTGGCATACGCGCGGTTTGGCCTTCGCGCCCCCGACGATCCGCGGATCGTCAACACCGCCAAAGTAATCGATGCCCTCTTGAAGACCGATACGCCGCGTGGCCCCTGCTGGCACCGCTACAACGGCGACGGCTACGGTGAGCAGCGCGACGGCTCGCCATTTAACGGCAAGCGCGGCATTGGCCGCTTATGGCCGCTCCTCACCGGCGAACGCGCGCACTACGAACTGTTGGCCGGAAGGCGCGACGAAGCCGTGCGATTGCTGAATGCCATGGAGCAATTCGCGGGCGATGGCGGCTTGATTCCCGAACAGATCTGGGACACGCACGACATTCCGCAACGCGGGCTCTATTTGGGTCGGCCCAGCGGCTCGGCCATGCCACTGGCCTGGGCGCATGCCGAGTATATCAAGCTGCGGCGGTCGCTGGCCGAGGGCCACGTGTACGACCTGCCGCCGCAAACCTGGCAACGCTACATTGTCGAAAAAACCGAGTCGCCGCACGTCGGGTGGTCGTTGAATAATCGCCGCCGGACGATGCCCTCGGGCAAGATTCTGCGAATTCAATCGGATTCGCCAGGACGAGTAACGTGGCACACCGGATCGGGTGCCAACGGCCGGCCGATGGAGCTGCGCGATACGGGCCTGGGCATGTATTACGCCGACCTGCCAACCGCCGATCTGCCGGTGGGCGCGCAGGTGCGGTTTCATTTTCGCTGGCCGAAGGCCAAGTGGCTCAACAAGAAAGAGTGGTTTATCACCTGGTCCGACACGGTGCGGATCGAAGCCGCCCGGCAACCAGAGTTGTCGGCGGCAACGTCGTGATCGGCACGAGGAAAGCAGAGACGGCAATGAATTACACACTTGGTGGCTGGGGCAGAAGCTGGCCCGATTTCGCCTGCTCTCGCGAGCCGCGCATTCGGCCAGCAATGCCCCGGTGGCAACCGTTCCGGGGCATCGCCGCGGCTCTGCCCCGGCCACCCGCCCTGAACCGTGAACCGTGGACGCTGAACCGTGAACTCTGAACCCTGAACCCTGAACCTCCAGCGTGGAGAGACAAATGATGCGGCGGAACAAACGACCTGAAGTAGTCGTCATCACCGGCGCCTCGGCCGGCGTGGGCCGCGCGGCGGCGCAGGCCTTCGGAAAACAGGGCGCCCACGTGGGTTTACTCGCCCGTGGCATCGATGGCTTGGAAGGCGCCCGCCGTGAAATCAAGCAAATGGGCGGCGACGCACTCGCCCTGCCCACCGATGTCTCCGATCCGGACCAGGTCGAAGCCGCCGCGGCCAAAGTGGAAGAAGCTTTCGGTCCGATCGACGTTTGGGTCAACGATGCGATGACCTCGGTCTTCTCGCCGTTTCACAAGATGAGCGCCGAAGAGTTTAAGCGCGTGGTCGATGTGACGTTCCTGGGCCAGGTGTATGGCACGATGGCCGCCATGCGGCGCATGTTGCCGCGCGACCGGGGCACCATCGTGCAGGTCGGTTCGGCCTTGGCTTATCGCAGCATTCCGCTGCAATCGGCCTATTGCGCGGCCAAGGCGGCCGTGCGCGGCTTCACCGATTCGATTCGCACCGAGTTGATTCACCTGAAGAGCCATGTGCATCTGACGATGGTGCAGATGCCGGGCTTGAATACGCCGCAATTCGGCTGGGTAAAGAGTCGCTTGCCGCACAAAGCCCAGCCGGTGCCGCCCATCTTTCAGCCGGAAGTTGCGGCCGATGCCATCGTATGGGCGGCGCATCATCGCCGCCGCGAGGTCTGGGTTGGCGCGTCGTCGGTCAAAGCTATTCTCAGCGCCAAGCTGGCGCCGACCGTGGGCGATTGGGTGCTCAGCCGCGAAGGATATTCGGGGCAGCAGACGCCCGAGCCCGAAGACCCCACTCGTCCAGACAACCTGTGGCATCCGGTGTCGGGCGACCATGGCGCGCACGGCAGTTTTGATTCGCGGGCTAGGGGCTTTAGCGCCCAGTTTTGGCTGAACAAGCATCGCGGCTGGCTGGCGCTGGCGGCGGGCGCCGCCGGATTGACCTGGGGGCTGACCCGGGCAACCAGGCGGAAGCCGGAAATAGAAGAATCCGCCAACGGCGTTTCTAAGATGGTCGCCGATTGCGCCCACGCGTTACGACAGCGCGCCTGATGTGGTGAAGTAGTAACGTAGGGTGGGCCGAGCGAAGCGAGTCCCAGCTTTCGGCTCGATCGATCTTCGTAGCGGAAACAAAAACCATGATCATCGACTTCCCCTTCAAACACTACGAAGCGATCTCGCCCGGCGAAGTGCCCGACGCCAATGTGATGGGCTTGTATGCACCGCGCCACGTCGGCAAAACAGATGAAGAGCAGATCATCCAGCGCGGCATCCAGCACCCCATCGGCACGCCGCCCTTGAACCAAATGGTGCGCAAGCAAGATCGCGTGCTCATCTTGGTGGACGACTACACGCGCGGCTCGCCCGTCAAAAAAGTTTTGCCGCATGTTCTTTCGCAGTTGAAAGACGCGGGCGTATCGGACAAAGCGATCACGCTGCTCACCGCCCAAGGCACGCACCGCGAAATGACCCAGGCGGAGCTGG
Organism: Pirellulales bacterium; assembly: GCA_036379195.1. Taxonomy (GTDB): domain Bacteria; phylum Planctomycetota; class Planctomycetia; order Pirellulales; family JAICIG01; genus JAICLL01. The sequence goes on along the minus strand of DASVHB010000104.1, from coordinate 2,298 downwards.
CCGAAAAGTTCGGGCAGTACCTCGAAAAGTACACGGTGCATCAGCATCGTTGGACCGACGAGTCAATGCTGCACCGCTTTGGCACGCTCAAAGACGGCACGCCCGTGCGGGCCAACCGCTTGCTGACCGAAGCCGACCTGGTGCTGGGCATCGTCTCGATTGTGCCGCACCGTGTGAAAGGGTTTTCGGGCGGGGCGAAGATCGCGTTCCCCGGCGTCGCCGGCCCAGAGATTCAGTCGCACTTGCAATGGGAAGGCGCCAAGCGGATGTCGGACACCGTGATGGGCGAGCCGGAAAACCCCATGCGGGCCGCCATGGAAGAGGCCGCCAAGATGGTCGGGCTGCGATTCGTGGTCAACCTGGTCACCGGCGGCGACAAGCACCTGGCCGGTTGTTTTGCCGGCGAGCCGGTGGCGTCGCACCGCGAAGGCTGCCGGCTGTCGCGCGAGATTTTCGCGGTCTATTTGCCTCAGCGGGCCGACATCGTTGTGGCCGACTCGCACCCAGCCGATTACGACTTGTGGCAATCGGCCAAGGGTTATTACTCCGGCACGATGGCGGTGAAAGACGGTGGCTCATTGATCGTCGTCGCTCCAAATCCCGAAGGCGTCGCCAAGAATCATCCGGTGATGCTCGAAGTGGGTTACAAACCGTTCCCCGAGCTGCGCGCGATGGTCGAGTCGGGGCAGATCAAAGACGTGGTGGGCGCGTCGATTCTGGGCGATCTGTGCCAGATCATCGACAAGACCGATTGCATCATCGTTTCGCCCGGCATCACCGTCGACGAAGCCAAGCGGCTGGGCTTGCGATATGCCGCGAGCGTGCAAGACGCGCTGCTCATGGCGTTCGAAAAACAGGGAAAGAAAGCCAAGGTGGCAATCTTGCGGCAGGGCGGCCACATCTTGCCGCAAGTGAGCGGCGAGCATCATCTGGGGGCACGCAGGTAAAACGTGCAACAAACGGTCGGTAGAGGCAAACAATGGCGGTCGATCTTGGCTTTCCTCTGGGCGTGCGGCTGGCCCATTGGTTTAACCTGCTGTTTATTTCGCTGTTGGCTCGCAGCGGCTTGGCGATTCTCTCGGCCCATCCCAAACTCTATTGGAACATCCACGCGCGGCCGGGCAGCCAGTGGCTCGACCTGCTGCGCAAGCCGCTGCCCAACGATCGCATGTGGTGCTCGACCGAGGAAGAAGGCGAATGGCCCTCGTGGATCGCCCTGCCCGGTGGCGAGTGCCTGGGGTTGGGTCGTTACTGGCATTTTAGTACGGCGCCGCTTTGGCTGGTCTGCGGCATCTGTTACTTGACGGTGTTATTCACCTCCGAACAATGGCAACGGCTGGTGCCCACCTCGTGGGAGATTTTTCCGTGCGCGTGGAAAGCGCTTTTGGCGTATCTGCAGCTCGAATCGCCCGAACCCGAGCCGCCGTATACCTATGAACTGGGTCTGCCGTTCAACGCGCTGCAGCAGCTTACCTATTTCAGCGTGATCTTTCTGCTGACGCCGATGCAGATTTTGACCGGCATCGCCCAGTCGCCCTCGATTCTCGGCCGGTTCCCCTGGTATGAGCGCGTGTTTGGCAGCCGGCAGGGCGCCCGCAGCTTGCACTTCATCGGGCTCGTCTCGTACGGCATGTTCTTCGTGATTCACATCACGATGGTCTTCTGGCACAACGTGTTCAAAGAGCTCGACAAGATGGTGCTGGGGCGCGACAAATCGGACGGCTCGTGGGACGCTTTTTGGCTTGGCCTGGCGATCATCGGCTCGATTGTCACGTTTCACATCATCGCCACGCTCTCGTCGGTGTATTTGCGGCGTTTCACACACCGCCTACTTTCGTTCTGGGTCGATCCGTTGCGGACTATGCTGTTGCATCATCTGCATTCGGTGCAGCATTATCCCGAGTCGAAAATTTCGCCGTATTTCCGCACCAACGGCTATCCGCCGATCGCGGCTTATTCGCAGGCCAAGCCGCACGGAGACGACACCTACGAGCGGCTGCTGGCCAACGAGTTCCGCGATTACCGGCTGGAAATCTTTGGACTGGTGCGGCACCCGCAAAAGCTATCGCTTGAAGAGTTGCGCGCCATGCCCAAGCAGCAGCAAATTACGCTGCATAATTGCATTCAGGGTTGGACGTCGATCGGCAAGTGGGGCGGGGTGCGGTTAAGCGAATTGATCGAGCGATGTCAGCCCTTGCCCGAAGCGCGCTATCTGGTGTTCCGCTCGTTCGGCAAGCACGAGAAGAGCGAGACGCCGGTGTATTACGAGTGCATCGACCTGAAGGTGGCCCGCCATCC
>DASVHB010000103.1:0-3361 GCA_036379195.1 Pirellulales bacterium | reverse complement strand
GGGTTCATCTAGCTGATCAGTCATCGCTCGACGGGGGCAAGGTCGTGGCGAAACAAAAACGGCACCACGCGGTTGCCGAGGTACGTTCGGCTGCGCCCTGGCATTCGACGTACGTGCCCGTTTCTTGGAGGCCGAAAATACCCCGCTGCGGGAGGGGCGGCCGAGTGAATTCCTCGGTTTTCGCCGGTGAGTGCAAATTTGCGTTCACCGTGCGCGGCGAAGCGCGGAAAAAGGAGTTACGGCGATCGACGAGAGAGGCCAAAGATCGGATGCCTGCTTGGTGGCCGGGGCAGAGCCGCGAAAAGACATTGACCGGCCTCACACGCTCGCTCGCGGCGATGCCCCGGCTGGTGTGAGCGTCCACCGGGCATCGCTGCCGAACACGCGTTTTGCTAATGGCACGCTAAGCCTGACGAGCTTCTGCCCCGGCCACCAGAGAAAGTAGCTCCGACACTCCGTGGCGGAGAAACGGTCGCCGTTGGCGACCGAAACCCCGTCGAGGATCGCCGGGGCTACTGTTCGCGCCCCTGCGGTTTTTGGTAGGCTATCGCCGCCGACTATCCACCGCTCCTGAAAGTGCCGCCATGAACGAATCGAAAGAAACCTGGCCGATTGGCGTGTTCGCCAGCATCGACGCCGGCCTGGGCGTCAAGCTCGAAGTCGCCCGAGAACTCGGCGTGCCTACCATCCAGTTGCACGCCCCGGCCCAAGCCACCCGCACCCGCCAACATGCCGAAACCTTTCAGCAGCGACTGCGCGAGGCAGGCATCACCCTGACCGCCGTGTTTGGAGGCTTTGAAGGCGAAAGCTATGCCGATATTCCCACCACCTGCCGCACCGTCGGGCTGGTGCCGCGCGAGACCCGCGCCGCCCGCACCAAAGAGATGAAAGAGATCTCCGATTTCGCCCGGCTGCTGGACGTGCCGGTGGTGGCGCTGCACCTGGGCTTCGTGCCGCACGACACCAGCGACCCGCTGTATGCCGAGGTGCTGGCGGTCACGCGCGACGTGTGCGATCACTGCCGCGGCAACGGCCAGGCCCTGCACCTGGAAACCGGGCAAGAGCCCGCCGACGCCCTGGTAAAATTCATCGCCGATGTCGAGCGCGACAATTTGTTCATCAACTTCGACCCGGCCAACATGATTCTGTATGGATCGGGCGAGCCGATCGCCGCGCTGAAGAAGGTGGGCCGCTGGGTGCGCAGCGTGCATTGCAAAGACGGCACCTGGGCCAAGCGGCCCGGCCAGGAGTGGGGCGCCGAAGTGCCGCTGGGCCAGGGCGACGTCGGCATCGAAAACTATTTGCGCACGCTCCAGGAGATCGGCTATACCGGTCCGTTGACCATCGAACGCGAGATTGCCCAAGAGCCGCAACGGCAAAAAGCCGAGATCGGCCACGCCGTCGGACTGCTGAACGAATTGAAACAGAAAATCCTCGTTTGAACTCCGTCTTTTACAAGGATGCCGCCATGCCCAAAATCTCGGTTACCGTTCCGCATCAACTCAGCCAGCAAGACGCCGGCGAACGGCTGAAGCACTTTTTGGCAAAGCTCAAAGACGAGCAAAAAGACCGCGTCAGCGATTTGCGGGAAGAATGGACCGACAACGGCCTGAAGTTCAGCTTCAAGAGCTTCGGCTTTCAATTTCAGGGCACCGGCACGCTCGAACCATCGGACGTGAAGCTCGATCTCGATATCCCCTTTGCCGCGATGATGTTCAAAGGCAAGATCGAAAGCGACATCCGCGAGACGTTGGCGAGGGCTTTGCAATAGCCGCTTCGCCGATGATAGAATAGCGATCTGATGCACGAAAAGCGTGGACTGCCATGTCACTGAATTTGCAAACACTGGGAATCGACCGTCTTGGTCTTGACGACCGAATCGCGCTTGTCACGGCGATTTGGGATAGCATTGCGGCGGAGCCTCATTCTCCACTGCTCTCTGAGGCGCAACAGGCCGAATTAAACCGCCGCCTCGCAGAGCACGCCAGCAGGTCCGATGATGTTATTCCGTGGGAGCGAGTGAAGGGCGATGCCCTCGCTCGCTTCAAGCAATGAAACGTTCGCTTGCTCATGGCTGCCGCTTTGCTCGCCTGGAGTTCTGGAAAGGATAGCGCCTGGGCGCTTGAGATCCTGCGGCGCGAGGCGCAGTTGGACGTCGTCGGGCTGGTGACGACGTTCAACGAAGCGTTCGACCGCGTGGCCATGCACGCCGTCCGGCGCGAACTGGTCGAAGCCCAGGCCGACGCGGTCGGGCTGCCGCTGTGGCCCATGAACATTCCCTGGCCTTGTCCCAACGGCGAATATGAGCGGCGGATGCGGGCAGTGTTGGCCGAGGCGCGCCGGCAGGGCATCACGCATTTCGCCTTCGGCGATCTGTATCTGGCAGACATTCGCCGTTATCGCGAAAGCCTGCTTCTGGGTAGCGGTATCGAGCCGCTCTTTCCGCTCTGGTGCTCGGCGGAAGAAACGCCCGTGCTGGCGTGGCGGATGCTGGCCGCGGGGCTAAGCGCCGTCATCACCTGCGTCGATCCCAATCAGCTCGACGGCGGCTTTGTGGGCCGGCGGTTCGACGCTTCGCTGCTCGACGAACTGCCACCGGGCATCGATGCCTGCGGCGAGCGCGGCGAGTTTCACACGTTCTGCACGCGCGGACCGATGTTTGCGCGTGAATTGGCGATCGAAGTTGGCGAAATTGTCCAGCGAGACGGCTTCTGGTTCGCCGATGTCTACAGCCCGTGTACGTCTTCCAGATAGGTATATCCCTGCAGACCGTCTTCGTAGAACCGCAGCAGGCGGCCGGCTTGTTGAAAGTCGACGCGGTTCTCGCGCACGGCCACCTCGACGTCGGTGCGCAGCTTGCGCACCAGCACGTCGGGGTCGAATTCGACATAGTCGAGCACCTCGCGCACCGTGTCGCCTTTGATGACGGTTTCGAGCACCACGTTGCCCGAGTCATCGAGGCTGACGTGAACGGCGTTGGTGTCGCCAAACAGGTTGTGCATGTCGCCGAGAATCTCTTGATAGGCGCCCAGCATGAAAGCCCCCAGGTAATAGGGCTCGCCGTTGAACGAGTGCAGCGGCAGCGTGCGCTTCACGTCGCGGCGGTCGATAAACAGGTCGATCTTGCCGTCCGAATCGCACGTGATGTCGCCCAACACCGCGGGGTGCAACGGCTGTTCGTTGAGCCGGTGAATGGGCATGATCGGAAAAAGCTGCCGGATGGCCCAACTGTCGGGTATCGACTGGAAGAGCGAGAAGTTGCAGAAGTAAGTGGACGAGAGCGCTTCGTCGAGGTTCTGCAGGTCCTCGGGCACTTCTTCCATCTGCTGCACGAGCCGCTGCAGCTTCGCGCAGATGGCCC
>DASVHB010000102.1:0-3597 GCA_036379195.1 Pirellulales bacterium | reverse complement strand
GCCGCCGCGGCGCCCCGGGTACGAGCGTCGTCGAGCACCGTTTGGTCCACACGGTTCCACGTCAAAGCGACCGGCACCGTCACCGAGACCGCGCCCGAGCTGCGCACCATGGTCGCGCGGAAATCCATGCTCTCCGGGTAGCCCTGCTGGGTATTAAAGGTCACCGTGCCTTCGCCCGTCATCTGGGCCACCGGCGGCGTGCCTTCTTTCTGCAGGGTGGTAAAGACGTATTTCTTTTTCAGTTGCACGCGGTCGGAAGAAGTTTGCTGGAGCTCGTAGACGCTGACTTCGAGGGCGGGCACAATCATCACCGCCTGGGCGCGGGGGGCGAACGGGCTGCCTCCGCCGCGCTGCCGCCGATAGCGCGAGGGCATGCGGCTGCTGGGCGTCTGTTCTTGGCCGACAATCTGCGTGAGCGCCGTCACCCGCTGGGTTTGCCAGGTTTTCTCGCCGTCGGGCGGCAATGGCTCGACGGCCATGGCTCCCAGCGAACCGAGCAAATAGGGCAGTTGCATATTGCCGGTTGAGTCGATCACCTCGCCCAGCTCGGACACAAGCAATTTGCCTTGCTCGCTCTGGGGCGGGCTGATGGAAACGCGCCCGCGGCGCGGACCGGGGGCAACACTGGGCTTGGTGGACAGGCTTCCCGAATACTTGAGCACCTGCCGCTTGGCGATGCCGAAACCGCCGGGACCAATTTCGACTTTGAACAGGGCCACGGCTGGCGTGACGCGACGCGCCAGCTCGGGACCTTCGAGCCGCGCGCCGCCCTCAGCAAGCTGGAAAGGCACGCCCTTGGCACGCAACAAGGTCTGCACCGCGTTCGATGGTACGGCGAACCCCACGCCGTCAATCTCATCGGAAGCCAGCTTCGAACTGGCCACGCCCACCACCTGACCCATTTCGTTCACCACCGGGCCGCCGCTGTTGCCGGGATTGATGCTGCCGTCAATCTGAAACACCTTGCGGCCTTCGACCCGCCCGGCGATGGCGCCGCGAGTCACCTTCACGCTGTCGCCTAACACGGTCGACAGCGGAAAGCCCACCGTGCGCACCTCCTGGGCCACCTCGACCTTGTCGGAGTCGGCCAACGGCAGCACGGGCAAATTGGCCGCCACCGCGCGCACCACCGCCAGATCGTGCGTCTTGTCGAACACCACTACTTGCGCCGGATATGTCTGGCCGCCGACGACGACCTCGATCTTGGTCGAGCCTTCGACCACGTGGGCACACGTCATTACATAGCCATCGGCGCTGAGCACAAAGCCGCTGCCGGTGGCGTGCCCCTTGCGCGCTTGAGCGGCGAACTCGGGCGGCACCGCCTCGTTGCTAAGCGTGAGCACCGTCAGGCCATTGCTTTCTTCCGAGATGCCGTCGGCCTGCACCTTGACCGTGAATGCATATCCATATTCTTCGCCCGGCTTCCAGCGGTACGCCAGGCTTGGCCCGGAGGGCGCGGCCGGCGTGCCGACACTGCCCGGCACGTTCACCGTGGTAGCCGCGCCGGGGGCCGGCGGCAGCGACGCCGCCGCGCTGGCGGCCGGATTGCTGGTCACCGGTACGGCCGCGGGCGGGTTCGACGCCATGCTGGACGGCGCCGTGAAGCTTGACGCCGGAGACTGCGTGAGGTTGGGTGGTGGGGCGTTGGTCGGATTCGGCGGAGTCGTGGCCACAGGAGCGGCGGGCGTCGGCGCGGTGGCCACCGCCGAACCGGCCGGCGCGAGAGCGCCAGCTTGGCCAAATGGCGCGGCCTGCGCATCGGCATTCTCCCAGGCCGGGTTTGCGGCCACCTGCGCACCGTCGGGCGATTGGCCTATCATCATCAAGATGGCCAACAGCGTAATGCCGGCAATGGCCAGACCGCCCCCGACGGCAATGCCCAACCACATCGAATTATTGTTGGCACCACCCTGGACCGGCGCCACCGGCCGGGCGGGTTGCAGCGGGCGGCGCGCGGGCATGTGCGCCGGTGCGGGACCAAACGCCCCGGGCGGCAGGCCCATACCCAACGGATTGCCCAACGAATCGCCCAGCGCAGGTAAAGCGCTTGGCGCCGGAGCAGGAGCGCCTTGCGCCGCGCCCTTCACGCCGAATTCGCGCCGGCACTGCGGACAGCGCAGCACCATGCCCGGCACGATCGCGGTTTTGAGCGTCAACACCGTTTTACACGACGGACAGGCAATGCGCGCTTGCGACATGGTGAGCTCCGTTTGCGATTCCCGGTCAAAGATTAAGGATAGGCATTCCGGGGCGGTTCGCAAAGCAAAAAAATGGGGAAATGCCCAACTTGCCTGGAACTTGCCAACGCACCGCCGGGCATCTCATAATGGACGGCGCGTGGCGGTTGCTTTCTCCGCAAAGTGTTTGTCAACCAATCCGAGGGGTGAACGGCCATGTCGATCCGGTTTGCTTGCTCGCAATGCGGCCACCCGTTCGCGGTCGATGAGCATCTACAAGGACGGCATGCTCGGTGCAAGCAATGCGGGCACGAGCTGGTGGTGCCCTCGGCTGAAGCCGCCGCCCACGCGGCTGACTCCGCGGGCTTGCGGTTGCAGCCCTTGGAAGACGAAGAACCGATTCGAGCGCCCGCGCATCTGCTGGCCGCGGCGGCGCCGCTCAACTTGCAGCCGGCGGGACCCGAACGCCACGTTTGGCCCAGCGCGGTCAGTGCGCCGGCAGATCTGCTCGAAAGCGGCGGCCCCTCGCACTACGACGTTCACGATCCGCACCAGCCCGCTCGCCGCGGCGGTCCGCCTTCGCGGTGGACCATGCTGCCCAGCCTCACCGCTCGGTTTGCCGCGCGGCGACTGCGCAAGCTACGCGATCTGCTCTATGTGATCTCGCTGGCCTCGATGGTGGCCATCCTCTTCGGCTGCCTCTTCAAGCTCAAGCTGGCGTTGCACGCCGGCGCCGTGATCATCGTGGCGGCCAATGTCGGGCTGCTCTGCGTGGGGCTGATTTATCTGGTCACGCTGCCGTTCAAAGATCATCTGTTCAAGGGAATCGCCTGCTTGCTGATTCCGTTTTATGGCTTGTATTACTGGGTCAGGCATTGGCGCCGCATGCGGCGACCGGTGATGAACACGCTCACCGCCTTTCTGCCCATCGCGCTGGTCGGCCTGGCGTACTTCGGTTACGAAGCCGCGCCGATCATCGAGCGCGAGCTGCCGGGCATCGAGCAGCGGATTGACAGACAATTTGAGCGACTCGAATCGGCGCTGGGCGAAACCGGGCACGCCAACCGGGCGCTGCAGCGATTGGAGTCGAAGGTCGAAAAACCTGACGAGATCAACCGCGCCATCCGCCGGCTCGAGTCGAACGCGAAGCAATCTGACGACCTGCAGCAGGCGCTCGAACAGCTCAAGTCGGCGCTCGATTCGGCGCAAGGAAAACAACGCCCATGACGCACGCTGCCCACGCGATGACCATCGATCAGCTTTTGAAGTTCGCGCTCGATCAGGGCGCGGCCGATCTGCACCTGCAGACGGGCGCGCCGCCGCAGTTGCGCATCGTGGGGCAAATGCGGCAAATCGAGGCCGCGCCGCTCACCGACGAGCAGATTCGCCAATTTGTCCGCGCCATCGGCCCGCGGGCCAT
>DASVHB010000101.1:0-11646 GCA_036379195.1 Pirellulales bacterium | reverse complement strand
GCGATGTGACGTTTGCCTTCGAGCCGCCGTGCCCGATCGCGTTCGATGGCGATTTGCGCGTGTTGCTGGCCGACAAGCAGTTTAAGGCCGGCAAGACCAGCACGACGATCACCGCGACGTTCCCAGACGATGCGAGTCTGCTCGCGCGGCAGGAAGATCTTGAAAAACTCTCGCGCATGCTGGCCGGGCCCGATTGGTTCCCGCTGATCATGCCCGATGATCCCGGCGAGTTGGGCGGCCGCAGCGTCATCGCAATGGACGACTGGCTGGAGAAACCGGCGGGCAAGCGCGGCGGCGTGCGTATGGTCGGCGATCGGTTTCAGCTCGAAGACGGCACGCCCATCAAGTTTTGGGGCACCAACCTGTCGTACGGCAGCGGCTGTGCTCCGGCAAAAGCGGAAGCCGAGGCGACGGCGGCCCGCTTTGCCCAGTATGGTGTCAACGCCGTCCGGTTGCACAAGTTCAGCTATCCCAAGGGCCGCGACAACGGCATCGGCGACGCCAACGATGCCACGCTCATGGATGCTGAGGGGCTGGACCGCTTCGACTATTTCGCCGCGCAGCTTGCTCGGCGCGGCGTCTATTATGCCTGGTCGCACACGTTCGGGTTCATCGTCTGTCCGGGCAATCGCGATCGGCTGGTCGCTTACGACGAGATCGAGCAGCACCTCAAGGGAAAGACCTACGCCTTCATCAACTTCGCCGACGACGTGCAGGACCTGATGATCGAGATGGTCGTCAACTTGCTGAAGCACAAGAACCCGCACACCGGCCTGACCTACGCCGCAGACCCGGCGCTGGCGTTCATCGAGTTGCAGAACGAAGACGATATTTTCTTCTACACGTCGGAAACGGCGTTCAACGCCTGCCCGACGTATAAAAAACTCTTCACCGCCAAATTCACCGACTGGCTGAAGACAAAGTACGGCAGCGACGACGCTCTGGCAAAAGCCTGGGGCGGCCTGAAGCCGGGCGAATCGCTGGCCGCGCAGAACATCGTGTCGCAGACCAACCCGTGGTTCTTCGGCAGCGACCATCTGCCGGGGCAGAAAGGCGGGCCGCGGCAGCGGTTGCTCGACGCCGCCGCGTGGCTGCATGACGTGCAGAACCGGTTCTACACGCGCTTCGCCAAGGCAATTCACGACGCCGGCTATCGCGGCCCCCTATGCGGTTCGCCCTGGCAGGCGCCCGCCATGCTGCCGCATTATCTCAACCTGCGTAGTGACGCCATGGTGGGCTTCATCGATCGCCACAACTATTTTGGCGGCCAACTTACAGACACGATGCTCAGCCAGCCGGGCAGCGGCTACTTGTCCAGCGGCCTGCAGCAGGTGGTCGATCGGCCGTTTAGCGTCAGCGAATGGATTCACGTTTATCCCTCGCTCTATAGTGCCGAGGGACCGGCGATCATGGCGGCCTACGGGCTTGGCTTGCAGGGCTGGGACGCCAGTTTCGAGTTTCAATCGGCCCCGCGCCGGCAGGTGTTCAACGATCGGGCCGGCTGGCAGCCTTGGGGTGTGTGGGAGGCCGACGTGCCGACGAGCATCGGCCAATATCCGGCGCTGGCTCGAATGATTTACCGAGGAGATGTCGAAGAAGGCGAGATCATCAGCAGGCGGCGAGTGTCTCCGCACGATTTGGAATCGGGCCGGTTCAACTTCAGCGATACGGTGCGGCAAACCGGCGACATCAAATCGTTCGGCGGAAGCACGCCTGTCGAGGCGCTGGCGGCCGGTCGATGCGTGGTCGAATTCTTTGACAAGTTGCAATCAAGAACATCAGAGCCGAGCATCTTCCCCGATCTCGCCCGTTTCCGCGAGGGAACGGCGATCGTGAGCGCGACCAAGCAACTGCATTGGGAGACGGCGGGTCAAGGGTTTTTCACGATTGATACACCAGGTACGAAAGGAGTTATCGGATTCGCCTCGGGCCGGCCGCAGGCTCTTGGCGATATCACCATTGAGCTCGAAAGCCCCTACGCCAGCGTGATCCTGACGGCGCTTGAAAAGACCTTCACTTTAGGAAACGGCAAACGGGCATTGCTGAGTGTGGTGGCCCGCAATTGCAACACGGGGTTCAAGTATTTTTCGGTCGACCAGCGCGTTCTCGACAACGGTCACGGCCCCATTTTGCTCGAGCCGGTGAAAGCGACGATTTCGAGTACCCGCCCGATTGCCGCCGTGTACGTTTTGGATCACGCCGGCGTTCGCAACGGCAAAACGTTGGAGGTGCGGTCCGGGCACTTCACCGTTGACGGCACCCGTGATCGAGCGTTGTATTATGAAGTGGAGTTTGGCGATGTCGCAGCGGCGGAAACAGAGCAGTGACGCAAGTTCTTTTGCCATAAGTTACTATCGCAAAAAAGCTTACAGCGCGCCGCGTTTGGTGATCGACGGAAAACTCCTTAGCGGCCCGACGGCCAATCCGTCGGCCCGTCTGCAAAGGCCAAAAAAGCATCTTGGCAATTCTGGCCCCATTCACCTACACTCTGTCGCCGGTAGGTGCCGCCCTCACCCGACCTCTTCCAGACGAAGAGGAAAATCGAGGATCGAGAATCTTGAAACTTTTGGCGTTGGCCGAAGGGGCCGACCACGTCTGCTATCGTTATCGCCTGGCTGCGTTCGAGCCCGCGCTGGCGCGCGCCGGTTGGCAACTAGAATGTATGCCGCTGGCCAAAAACAGTCTTGCGCGTGTGAGACAGCTTTGCCACGCCCGCCAGGCCGACGCCGTGGTGCTGCAGCGCAAGCTTTTGCCGTGGTGGCAACTGCGATTTTTGCGCAAGCACGCGCGGCTGCTGATTTTCGATCTCGATGACGCTGTGTTTCATCGCGATAGTTTCCATTGCAAAGGCACCCAAAGCTGGCAGCGGATGGCCCGCTTTTGGGCCACCGTGTATGCCTCCGACATCGTGCTGGCAGGCAACGAATTCTTGCGCCGCCAGGTTGCGGCCTTGACCGATGCGGCAAAGGCCTTTTGGTTTCCGACCTGCGTGGTTCCCCAGCGCTATCCGTTGGCCCGTCACCAGCGGTGTGGAACGTTGCGTTTGGTCTGGATCGGACAGCGCAGCACCGTCCCCAGTCTGTATGCCGCCCACGGGCAATTGTCGGCGGCGGCGGCGGCCTGTGGCGAGTTGGCCGGGGCCACCCTGGCGGCTGCCAAGGAACGATGCGTGGAGCTTGAGCAACCAGATGGCGGATCGGGCGCAGCGATGGAGTTGCGGGTCGTTTCCGATGTTTTTCCGAAGCTAGCGGGCCTGCGGGTGATCGAGCGGCCGTGGAGCGCCTCGGGCGAGGCCGCCGAGGTGGCCGCTGCCGACGTGGGCATCAGTTGGTTGCCCGGCGATGATTGGAGCCGCGGCAAGTGCGGTCTGAAAGTATTGCAATATATGGCGGCGGGGTTGCCTGTGGTGGCCAATCGGGTGGGCGTGCACACCGAAATGATCATTCACGGCAAAACGGGCTTTTTGGCCGACACACCGCCTGAGTGGGCCGCGGCGATGGCGCGATTGGCGGGCGATGCGGAACTGCGTGCAGCGATGGGCGCAGCCGCGCGGCGGCGCGTCGAAGCATTGTACAGCGTGGCCGCCTGGGAGGAGTCGTTCGTTCGATGGCTTGATCCGTGCGCTCGTGGCGCTCGACGCGACCCTTGCGCGCCCGTTGCCAGACTGGAGCGGGCGGCATGAACCAGGCCTTTGCCATGCTGGTTGTCTGCGGCACATTGCCGATGATGTTGGGCTGCACGAGCCTGATGCAGCGAAAGAACGTGCTGCCCGCTCGGCACACGTTGGTGCTCGATCCGCTGGTTGTCCACAGCGAATTTCGGCTTCCGCCGCACCATCGCCTGCTGGACGAGCTTGTGCTGGAGCGCAACGAGCTGTTGAACACGCTCAACCTGGCCAAGAACGAAGAGCCGGTGCAGGTGTATCTGTTCGACACCGAGGAACGTTTTCGCGATTTCATGGGGCGCTATTATCCCGACTTTCCTCCGCGTCGGGCGTTTTTTGTCGAAAGCGATACGCGGCTGGCCGTCTATGCCTACTGGGGCGACCGCGTGGCCGAAGATCTACGGCACGAGGTGGCGCACGGCTATCTGCACGCGGTGGTGCCGAACTTACCGTTGTGGCTCGACGAGGGGCTGGCCGAATACGCCGAGGTGCCGCACGGCAATGGCGGTCTGAACCAGCCGCATGTGCAATTGCTGTTGGAAAAATTCGGGCAGCACAGTTGGCGGCCCAATCTCGCGCGCTTAGAGCGGCTGGTCTCTGCCAGCGAGATGACGCAGTCCGATTATGCCGAGGCTTGGGCCTGGGTGCATTGGCTTTTGGCGGGCGACGCGGCGGGTCGTCAGTTGGTGCAAGCGTATCTGGCCGATTTGCACCAGGGCCAGCGCGTACCGCCTTTTTCTGCGCGGCTAAGCGGGCTGAACGCAACCAGCGACGCGATGTTGATCGCCCATCTTCAGTCGCTCGCTGCCAGACGCTAATTGGGCCCGGGCAAACTACCACTGAACCGCGAGGGCACTTTCAATGGCGGCTTGCAGATGGGTGCGCCAGCCATGCAGGGCGTGGCGGAAGCGGCTGCGGTCGTCATTCCAGACAATCTGACCGTCGCGGCCGATGACAAAGATCGTCGGGGCGGCCCCGACGAACTGCTCGACCGTCTGCTCGGCGCCGTAGCCGGTAGGCCAGGGTATCTCGCAGTTTCGCACGAATCTCTCCGTTTCATCGGCGTCGGCAGATGTCAGCCCGATAAACTGCACGCCGCGCGGGTGGTATTTTTCGTAGACCTGAACCAGGTCTGGCGCCGCCTGGCGGCAGATCGGTCACAAGTCGTCAAAAACGTCCACGACGACGACCTGCCCCGCGAGCTCGTCTGAAGTCGGCTCTGGCCCGTTCAACCAGCCATCGGCGAGTATCGGTGGCGCCGCTTCCTTGGCCGCCAAGGGAATGTCCGTTGAACCTCGTCGCACCAATTCGCTGCTGGGCAGCAAACCAAAACTGCGCGCTTCGGCGTCATGCCGCCAGCGCATCATCGCAAGATCCTGGGTCGTGAGCACATAAACATTCTCGCGCAAACCGAACCACCACGCGATGGCCAGCATGGCGACCGTGGAAGCCGCCGCCAGCCACGCGGCCCGCCAAACGGAACGATGGCCTCGGGCGCGCCGCTGCCGATAAAGCGCGATGCTGGCCACGAGGGCGATGACAAACGCCAGCGCAAGACAAATCGCCCACGCGCTCACTAACGGTGAGTATGACACACGCTTCTCTTCCGGTTCCACGAACGAAGCCCCAGCCCGAACACCCCAGCCTCGGCACAGGGCATTCGCTGTCCACCGGGCTAGTGTGCCGACCGTTGCTTTGGGTTACCCGCGCCGTGGCGAGAGGACGCGCGTGGGAAAGAGAATTGCGTTGGTGCCGACGGATACGACGGGGTCAACGGGCGTCGGCTGCTGGCGACTGCTTCGAAGAGCCGGCTCAGGTGGAGGGCGCTTCGCGCTCGGAGGCAAACTGCTCTAGATCGACGCGGCGGAAAAAGATTTCCGCATGGTTCGATTGCAGCGTAATTCTGCCTCGGCGCAGCGACGAGTGGAGGATTTCATTGACCAGCTTGCCATTCAGGCGAATCGAGATGCGCGGGCCGCGGCAGGTGCAGACCAGAATGTTCCATTCGCCGGCGGGATGTTCGATGTCGCGGCGACCATGAAAGCCTTTCACGTCGCGCCAGCCGGGCGGCCGATCGAGCCGGGCGAGGTAGCCGTGGGTGATGGTCGTCGGCGCCGCATCGGGGCGATATTGAAACTGAGGCATCCGCCGATCTTCGCCAGCGGCGGCAAGAGGCTCAGCGGTCGCCTCGACGCTGATCGGATCTTTGGGAGTGGATCCCAGCAGCAGCAAGCCGCCGGTTTCGCCTTCGCCGATCAGGCAGCGGATGCAACGTGGGCGCCGCGCCGTCTGTCCGTTCGAAGCCGCGAGGGGAGGCCCCGCGCCATGCAAAAACACGCCGCTGGTACGGGCGTTCTCCTCACGTGGCGGCCAGGTCTGCTCGCCCCAGCGATACTCGATCGTCAAACGGTAATCTTCGAATTCGTCTTGCGTTACCAATCCGCCAAACATTTCGCCCGTGACGTGAATCATTCCATCGTGGACGGTGAATACATTCTTGGGATCGTGGTTCTTGGCGAGCGGCTTGCCTTTTGGCCGCCCCGATCCTAAATAAGTATCGAATCCGTCGAGATTCACGCCGTTAAACAGGTGGATCGTTCGTGTCGGTTGCGGAGCGACGCGCGGCTGGGCCTCCACCGCGAGGCTGGGGTCGGCGGAATTCGTCGCGGGCGGTTCATTCGTCACAGTGCCTGCTGCAGCCGGGCCCGCGGCGGCCGGCGGCGCAGCGGCGCCTGCATCGGGGGCGCCGGCCTGCGGAGCCGCCGGAGTGTCGAGCAGCTTTACGCCGACGGCGACAATCAGCGGTGCGATGATCGTGGCGAACACGCCGCCGACGACCTTATAGATCAGCTTGCCGGAACCTTCATCGCTCATGCGATGCAGCCTACGGTTTGAGTGGGCCCGAATGGACGAGGTTATTCGACAATATCTTCCTTGTCGACTTGCACAAAGTGGGGCGTTTTCTGAGAGGCGGTGAGTTCTTGTGCTTTTTTGTCGGCTTGCTTGCGTTCGCTGTATTCAAATCTGGCGACGCGTTTCAGCGACTGGTTATAGACGCCCCAAAACGCCTTGCGGCGAATTTCTTTGGCCGTCTTTGAACGCGTCTTGCGTTTAGCGGGGGCTTTTTTCTCAGTCGTTTTGGCGGCGGCGCCAGCCTTTTCGGCGGCCTCCTCTTCTCGCCGCAATTCCTTACGGTTGACGATCTTACGGGCCATAAGTGTCTCTCGATTTGGGGAACCAATCGCACGCACAACCTGGGCTGGCAAAGCAACGCCCAGTGAGTTATTTGGCACGAGTATACCGCCTCGGGCAGCGTTCCGCTATTGCCCGGCACGGTCAGTCCGCCCGAAGCTGTCGATGGGGGTAGCCCCGGGCGGCGGAGTTCCGCCGCCCGAGCGTACATAAGCCGCGCGCTGTTGGGCGTACTCGGCCGCCGTCGGCTCGTCGCTGGTGGTGGCGCCGCCTTGAACGGCCTCATTAAACAATCGCCGCAGATAGCCGCGGCACCATCCGCAGCCGGTGCCCGCCCCGAAACACTCGCTCAGTTGACCCGCGCGCCTTGGTTTTTCGACCCGCAGAAAATTGACGATTTTCCGCTTGGTCACGTGGAAGCAGAGGCAAATTTCGTCGTCGAGTTCCATCGCTAGATAGTATAGTCCATTTCCTCGCTTGCGCTTCACTACCCCGCTCAAGGGATGGCCAGGAGAGCGTCTCTTGCCAATTCGGCCGTTGATTCGATAATCGGAAATAACGGTGCCATCAGGCGAGAGCAACATGCGCCGACGGATTGGGTGTTACAGTACGATCGGTTGGTTGATCGCGACGGGCGCGGGTGCGGCCTGGTCGCAGCCGCCCGATTCTCCATCGGTGTTGCCGCGGTTTTTGCGCCATGCCGCTCGGCCCGCCGAACCGCGTGGATTCGGCATGTTGGCCGACCAAGACGAGCGCGAAAACGACCGCCGTGCTGTGGTCGGTCCGCGACCGGTGGTTCGCGCCTCGAATGCCACGGCGACTGCCCGCGCCCGGCGGTTCGTGGAATTTGGAGACGAGCGTTTCGGCGCGCAGGAGTTTTCGCTTGCTTTGCAGCGGTACAAAAAAGCGGCGCGCGCGGCGCCCGACATGGCCGATGCCTATTTTCGCCAGGCGATAGCCCTCGTCGCTCTGGGCCGTTATGTGGAGGCCGCCGAAGCCGTCAAACGAGGCATCGGCCTTCAGCCTGGCTGGCCTGCCGGCGAGTTTCACCTCGACGATGTTTATGGCGACAACCGGCTGGCCAAAACAGACCACCTCGAAAGATTAGCCGAGGCCGCCTGGCAGGCGCCCGACCGCAGCGATTTGATTCTTCTGGTCGGCGTTGAATTATTGTGCGACGGCCAACCTGCCCGTGCGCAAGTTTTTTTTCAGCGAGCGGCCGACCTCGGGGAAGATGCCGGTGTGGTAGCAGGGTTTTTGGAACAAGCGCATTAACCGCATTGCGGGTTTATCCGAATGATTTGTCATCCTGTGGACTGATTTCTAGATCGGCGCATAAAAAAAGAGAGCGGCGAGGCCGCTCTCTTGACGCGATGGCTAAACGTCTCCTGAGGCCGACTATGCCAGGGCAAGCAAGCGACGGCGATGCCGCCAGCCGGCGCCTCCGAACACCAGGCCAAGCAGGCCCCACACTGCCAGGCTGCCCGGCTCGGGCGCCATGCCGCTCACGGTCAATGCAGCGTGGTCCATGACGACGGGCGATGGCAACGCGGTGCTCACATTTTGAACCACTCCCCACGTTCCACTGGTGAAAAAGCCGGTGGTTTCGCCGCCAGACGCCAGCGTGGAAACCATCCGATCGCTAAGCGAATTCCCCGCAATCGAGTTGCTGGCGACCATCGGCCCGGCGCCGTTAGCCGCCAACGCGAGACTGGCGAGTTGGATGGAATGATTGGCTTCCGGGTTCGGGGAAGAGTTGCCGCCGCCTTGCATGAACGACTGCCCTTGCCACGCATTTGAGGATGCCATGTTCGATGTCGCAGCAGGCGGCAGCACATGCGTGATGAGCAGTCCCCCGCCCGCGCCCCCGGAAGAAAACTGGGTGGCGGTGGGCAGACTGCCCTTCGACCCGGCGCCGAGCGCATCGCTGGAGTTGCCGAAACTCGAGACGGATTTGAGCGGGAGATCGTCAAAGTATTGGATCGCTGCCGCACCGTCGTTGCGCTCGAAACTGGCATCGGGACCGAAGGTAAAATGAGCGCCCATGCCACCGAGCGGAGCGCCTGTGACATCGGCGTCAGAGATGGAGGCGAACTCGTCGGGAGCCGGCGAGGCGGTGTCAATCGGGTTTCCGCCGCCATCGGTGGCGTACAGACCACCGGCAAACCCGCCGGATGGTGCACCCACCACCGCCACGCCCGCCCACACCGGCGCGGCGGCAAGAGCTACGATCGTCAGCGGAACCAACCACCGGGGTGTTTGATACATGATTCTCTTCCACAAAAGCGGCATTGCGGGTTTGGTCCTAGGGATATTGCCCGCCGCGGAACCAATCCTGACAGCTATTGCCGGACGGGAGCCAATTCGGGCGGCTGCGCCGTGCGCTCGGTGCGCTGCCATGTGCCTCGTTGCCTTCCCACGAGCCAGCGCCAGCAACCCACCAGCAGCGCCAGATTGACACTGGCAAAGAGGGTTGCGGCCCGAGCCACGCGCCAGGCCGGGTGCCGCCCGCGCGCGCAGGCCCCCGCCACGGCCAGCGCGGCGTAAAGAAGCTGACCCGCCAACAAGATCCGGTATTCGGGCCGCCCCGCGAGGGCCAGATTGCTTGCCACGAGCGCCAGTAGCGCGAACGGAGCGAACCAGCGGAAAAGCTTATGAGAGACGAAGGCCATCGTCAGCCAGCCATGACGCACATTCAACAGCCCGCGCAGTCGGGCGATGCTCTGGAAGCCGCCCGCACCGATCCGCGCGCGCCGCCCGAACTCCGATCGCAACTGCGCCGGCGTTTCTTCGACCGCCGTGGCCGATGGATCGTACACCATGCGGCAGCCGGTGCGCAAATAGGCCGAAAGCGGAATCACAAAGTCGTCGATGATGGTGTCTTCGGGGATGGGCTGATAGTGCGAGCGTCGCATGGCGTAGATGGCGCCGTTGGCGCCCAAAAGTACGCCCAGTCGTCCCTCGCATTGCTTCAAGAAGGTTTCGTAGCGCCAATAAAGACTGTCGACATTATTCCCGGTGCGCGAGTCGATGAGTTGCAGCTTTCCGCAAACCACGCCGACCGCCGGATCGACAAACCAGCGAGCGAGCGAGCGAGCCGCCGCTGCGTCCCAAAACGTGTTGGCGTCGGAAAACATCACTAGCTCGCCGCGCGCTTGGGGCACGGCGGCGTTCAGGGCGGCGGACTTGCCGCGCCGCTGGCTAAAATCGAGCAGCCGCACGCGCGAATTGGCGCAGCGGCGGACGATCTTATTGGTGCCGTCGGTGCTGCCATCTGAGGCGACGATAATCTCGAGCTTATCGCCGGGATAATCCATCGCCAGCGCGTTGCTCAGGCGGTCTTCGATCATTTCGGCCTCGTTGTGGGCGGCAATGACCAGCGAGAGCGTGGGGAGCTGCTCGTCCGAGATGGGCACGGACCGCGGCTGACAGCGCCTGCGGCCCAGGCAAAATACCAGCAAGGGATAGCCCGCGTATGCGTAGACCACCAGTGCTGCCGAGAGCCAAAACGCCGCTTGCAAAACAAATGTCATGGTTCTTCAATGACCTCCGAGCAAATGATCGTTATCACGCACCGACAGCGGCCCAGGCGGGGTGCGAGGCCGGGGCATCAACCGCTTGCGTGCCGATGACCTCGTCGAGCAAAGCCGCCAACTCAGCCGCCTGACGCTTACGGCTAAACGGCGAATCGCTGGTGGCCACGGACGCCGGTAACGGCAATGACCCCTCGCCATGCCGCCGCAACGCGGTCTCAAGCCGCTCGCAAATGTGTGAAACGTCTTGAGGTGATACACATGTTGCCCCCGGGTGGTCCTTGAGAAGCTCGTGGACTTCGCCGGGCGGGGCGATGGCCAAAATCGATCGGCCAGCCGCCATGTATTCAAAGATTTTGGCCGGCACCACCCGCTCGGCGCCCGGCAAGTCGGCCAGCAACAGGCAGAGCGCATGGGCCGAGCGCATCAGACGAGTCGCTTCGTCGTGGTCGAGATAATCGAGCCGCGTGAGCCGGCACGGCAGATCCTCGAGCCGTGCCAGAATCTGTTGCTCAGCCGGCGTGCGGCGGCCCGCAAACACCAGCTCCAGACGTGACGCCAGCTCGGGCCGCTGCCGGGCAAGTCGAATGACCGCCTCGACCAGCGGACCCACCGTCGTCAGGTTCCAAAGCGTTCCCACATAGACCAGCCGATAGCGATCGGCGACAGTACCGTCGACTTCAGATAGATGGCGGAAGTCGTCGGGATCAAAGCCATTATAGAGGCACGCCACCCGCGCCGGGCTGCCCGATCGGTCGCGCACCTTCTCCAGCGCCGCGGCGCTGGGCCGCGAGGTGGCAATCATCAAGCGTGCTTGCCGCGCGACGCGCGCCTGCAGCTTGCGCTGTAGCGCCAGCGATACGCGATCAAACTGCTTGTTCTCCCAATAGCGGTTGCTCAGGTCCCATTCGTCGCGATAGTCGAGCACCAGCGGCACGCCCGTGCGGCGGCTGATCGAGGCGCCGACGAGGAGCGTCGAGAAAGGCGGTCCGCTGGCGACGATGACATCATGGGGAGTGCGGCGCAGCAACTGCGTGCCGGCCCGCACCGCCGCGGGCCACCAGAGGATCTGAGCATCGGGCTGCAACAGGAAGTTCGCCGCGCGCCGCAACGCTCTCCGCGGCCAGCCGCGCGCCCCAAACTCGTTCGCCGCTCCGCTGCTGTTTGCCGCGATCGTCCGCTTGGCGGCATAGCCAGGCTCCCAGGTGCGAGCGCGCACCATGCGCACCCGGGCAGGCACGTCGTCGAGCAAGCTGG
>DASVHB010000100.1:0-15807 GCA_036379195.1 Pirellulales bacterium | reverse complement strand
CAAGGCATCACCTTCACGAACTTCGACGTCAATCGCGGCCAATTGTCGAGCACGTAACGCCCGCGGGCGCTGCCGGTATACTCGACGTGCTTGCGCACCAGGTCGTGCAGCGTCTGCATGTCTTCCAGGTCGGTGAGCTCTTCCAGCTCGACCATCTCGCGGTTCACCAGCCGCGGGAAGGTGCCATGCTCGTCGAGCACGAAAGCGATGCCGCCGCTCATGCCGGCGGCAAAATTCCGCCCGGTCTCGCCCAGGATGACGGCCACGCCGCCGGTCATGTATTCGCAGCCGTGATCGCCCACGCCCTCCACCACCGCCTTGGCTCCGCTGTTGCGCACGCAGAACCGTTCGCCGGCGATGCCGTTCAGGTAGACCTCGCCGCTGGTGGCGCCATACAGCACCACGTTGCCGGCGATGATGTTTTCTTCGGCCACCAGGCTGCTGTCGCGCGGCGGATAGACGATCACTTTGCCGCCCGACAGACCCTTGGCGCAATAGTCGTTCACGTCGCCCTCGACGCGCACCGTCACGCCGGGCACGCCAAAGGCCATCAGGCTTTGCCCGGCCGTGCCGCGGAAGTTGAGCTGAATGGTGTCTTCGGGCAGGCCGCGCGGGCCATGCCGCCTGGTGATTTCGCTCGACAGAATCGTGCCCACCGTGCGGTGTACGTTGCGAATCACGAGATCGCGCTGCACCGGCTCGCCGCCCTCGATGGCCGGCCGGCAAATGTCCAAGAGCGTGGTCACGTCGAGCGACCGCTCGATGCCGTGGTCTTGCTTGTCGGCACAGTACGTCTTGACGTGCGGCGGCGCCTCGGGCTTGTGCAAAATGGCCGAGAAATCCAGCCCGCGGGCCTTCCAATGCGCGATGGCCCGGCGCGTGTCGAGCAGATCGACGCGGCCCACCATTTCGTTCACCGTGCGGAAGCCCAGCGAAGCCATGATCTCGCGCAGCCCCTCGGCCACCATGAAGAAAAAGTTGACCACATACTCGGGCTTGCCCGCGAACTTCTTGCGCAGCTCGGGATCTTGCGTGGCGACGCCCACCGGGCAGGTGTTCAAGTGGCACTTGCGCATCATGATGCAGCCCACCGTCACCAGGGCGGCGGTGGCGATGCCCCACTCTTCGGCGCCCAGCATGGCGGCGATGGCAATGTCGCGCGGCGTGCGCAACTGCCCGTCGGTCTGCACGATGATCCGCCCGCGCAGGTCGTTCTTGACCAGCACCTGGTGGGTCTCGGCCAGGCCTAGCTCCCAAGGAATGCCGGCGTGCTTGATCGAGGTGTGCGGGCTGGCGCCGGTGCCGCCGTCGTGCCCGCTGATGAGCACCACGTCGCTCTTGCCTTTCGACACCCCCGCCGCCACGGTGCCCACGCCCACCTCGGCCACCAGCTTGACGCTGATGCGAGCGTCGCGATTGGCGTTTTTCAGATCGTGAATGAGCTGGGCCAGGTCTTCAATGGAATAAATGTCGTGATGCGGCGGCGGCGAAATCAGTCCCACGCCCGGCGTGCTGTGGCGGATGCGGGCGATTTCCTTGTCGACCTTGTGGCCGGGCAATTGGCCGCCCTCGCCCGGCTTGGCGCCCTGCGCCATCTTGATCTGCAATTCTTGAGCGCTGACCAGATACTCGCTCGTGACGCCGAAACGCCCGCTGGCCACCTGCTTGATGGCGCTGGAGCGGCGGTCGCCGTTGGCGTCGGGCATGTAGCGCACGGGGTCTTCGCCCCCTTCGCCGGTGTTGCTCTTGCCGCCGATGCGGTTCATGGCGATGGCCAGCGTCTCGTGCGCCTCCTTCGAGATCGAACCATACGACATGGCGCCGGTGGCGAATCGCTTGACGATCTCTTTGGCAGGCTCGACCTCTTCCAGGGGTATGCGTTTGCCCGGTTTGATTTCGAGCAATCCGCGCAGCGTGAGCAATTGCCGCTCTTGGTTATCGATCAGCTCGCAGTATTTCTTGAAATCGGCAGGGCTGTTCAACCGCGTGGCGTGTTGCAGCTTGGCCACGACTTCGGGATTAAACATGTGGGCCTCGCCCTTGCGCCGCCACTGGTATTGGCCGCCGACGTCGAGCGACAAGTTGCGCGGCACCGGTGTGCGCGGAAACGCGCTTTCGTGCCAGCGGACCGATTCTTCGGCGATCGTCTCCAGCCCGATGCCTTCGATGCGGCTGGCCGTCCAGGTGAAGTATTCATCAATCAGCGCGTGGTTCAGGCCGATCGCCTCGAAAATCTGGGCGCCTTGATAGCTCTGCTGCGTCGAGATGCCCATCTTCGACATCACCTTGAGCAACCCCTTGCCGACGGCCTTGATAAAGTTCTTTTCCAACTTTTCGATCGGCTTGTCGGCGGGTAGATAGCCCTCGCGCTGCATCTGCTCGAGCGTGGCGAAGGCCAGATAGGGATTGACCGCGCCGGCGCCATAGCCGGTGAGCAGCGCGAAGTGCTGCACCTCGCGAGCGTCGCCGGTTTCAACCACGAGACCGCAGCGCGTGCGGGTTTCTTCGCGGATGAGATGATGGTGTACGCCGCTGGTGGCCAGCAGAGCGGGAATCGGAACATTCTCCGCATCGACGCCACGGTCAGAAAGGATCAGCAGCGTCACCCCATCGGCGATGGCCTGCGAGGCCTCGGCCCGTAGCTCGTCCATGCGGCGCCGCATGCCGTCGGCGCCTTCGGCCCGAGGAAAGAGCATCGACAGCGTGCGGGCCTTGAAGCCCGGCCGGTCGAGCACTTTGATCTTGGCCAGCTCATCGTTGGTCAAGATCGGCTGGTCGAGGCGCAACATCCGGCACAGATCGGGCGTTTCTTCCAGCAAGTTGCCTTCGGAACCCAGCGCCACGATCAGCGACGTGACGATCTCTTCGCGAATGGCGTCGAGCGGTGGGTTGGTGACCTGGGCGAAAAGCTGCTTGAAGTAGTTGTAGAGCAACTGCGGCCGGTCGGAGAGCACGGCTAGCGGCGTGTCGTTGCCCATCGAGCCGACCGGTTCCTGGCCGTCGGTGGCCATCGGCCCCATGATGATCCGCAGGTCTTCCAGCGTGTAGCCGAAGGCGCGTTGCAGCGTCAACAAGTTGTAGGATGGGCTTTCCAGCCTGTCGTGATTGGCTGCGCGGCCATTGCCGTGCGATGGGCTTTCCAGCCTGTCGCGATCTGGCGCATGGCCGTTTCCTGGGGACGGCGCGGCGGCGTGGCGATCCGCTTCGTCAGGCTGGAAAGCCTGACCTACCGGAGCCTGGCCTACGGGCAGGTCGGCCAGCGTAAGCTGGTTTTCGTCGAGCCACTGGCGATAGGGATGCCGCGAAGCGAGCTCGTGCTTGATTTCGTCGTCGCTGATGATGCGGCCCTGCGACGTATCGACCAGGAACATGCGACCGGGACGCAAGCGACCTTTGTACTCGATGTCGCTGGGCGCAATGTCGAGCACTCCCGCCTCGGAGGCCATGATCACCAGCCCGTCTTTGGTCACCCAATAGCGGCTGGGACGCAGACCGTTGCGGTCGAGCACGGCGCCGATCGAGGTGCCGTCGGTGAAGGCCATCGAGGCCGGGCCGTCCCACGGCTCCATCAGGCACGCCTGATATTCGTAATAGGCTTTCTTGTCGTCGGTCATGCTCTCGTGGTTGGCCCACGGCTCGGGAATGAGCATTGACATGGCTTGTGGCAGCGAGCGGCCGGTAACCACCAACAGCTCCAGCACATTGTCGAAGATGGCCGAATCGCTGGCGCCCGGCGTGCAGATCGGCAAGATCCTCTTCAGATCGGCGCCGTATTTGTCGCTGGCCATCATGCTTCGCCGCGCGTGCATCCAGTTCACGTTGCCGCGCAGCGTGTTGATCTCGCCGTTGTGGGCCAGGTAGCGGAATGGCTGAGCCAGGTCCCAGGTGGGGAAGGTGTTGGTGCTGTACCGCTGATGCACTAGGGCCAAGGCCGACACATAGCGCTCGTCAGCCAGGTCGCCATAGAACGGCTCGACCTGATCGGCCAGCATCAGCCCCTTGTAGACGATCACGCGCGACGAGAGCGTCGGCACATAGCAGTATTTTTTCTGGCTGAGCGCGCTTTCGCGCACCGCCGACTCAAGCTGCTTGCGGATGACGTAGAGCTTCCATTCGAGCATGTCGAGCGGCGTGTTGTCGCCGCGGGCCACAAAGACTTGCCGGATGACCGGCTCGACTTCGCGGGCCACATAACCGATGTGCTCATTATCGATGGGCACGTCGCGCCATCCCAACAGCCGCTGACCTTCGGCGGCGATCAGCTCGGCAAGTTTTTGCTCGCACCAGACTCGCTGCTCGCGGTCGGGCGGCAAAAACACCGTGCCGATGCCGTAATCGCCCGGCTCGGGCAGTTCGAAGCCGCGCTCGGCGCACTTGGCTTGGAAGAATTCGTGTGGAATCTGCGTGAGAATGCCGGCCCCGTCGCCCGTCAGCGGATCGCAACCACAGGCGCCGCGGTGCGTCAGGTTGACCAGAATCTGCAACCCGGAGCGCACGATCGCGTGGCTTTTTTCGCCGCGCAAGTTCACCACAAAGCCCACACCGCAGGCGTCATGCTCGTAGGCGGGATCGTACAGACCGTCGCGGGGCGGCAAACCGGGATGATCAATTCTGTGCTGCATCGCTTATCTCCGTCCATTTGCATTCGCTGTCGCGTAAGCGTCGTCGCTTGCGCACCTGCCATTGCCGTTGCTACTCACCGCGACTATGGCCCCGCTGCCAGGCTCGTCGTGCGCCGTGGGCCGCCCGGCTTCACGTTCCAGCAATTCAATAAATCGATGGGCCGCGGTATTCAGTTCCTTGCCGCGGCGATGAATAATGCCCAGCGGGCGCACCAGCTCATCCGTATCCAGCGGCACCGCGCAGAGCGTGCCCGAATGAACTTCGCGCATCACGGTCGGCTCGGGCAGCAAGCCCACGCCGGCGTCGATCTCAATCGCGCGCTTGATGGTCTCGATGTTGTCAAACTCCATCACCACGTCTACCGCGGCTCGGTGCAGGTGCAGCACGCGGTCGATCTCGCGACGGATGGTCAGCTCGTTGTCGAAGCCGATCATCTTTTGCCCGTCGAGCTCGGCCACGCAGATCTGGCGGCGGTTGGCCAGCGAATGCCCCGGTGCGCAAACCAGCATCATTGGCTCTTCGCGCCAGGCGATGGCCTTGATCGTGCGCGACGACTTGGGATAGCTGACCAGCCCCAGGTCGGCCAGGTCTTCTTCGATCGCCTGATACACGCGGTTGGGGTGCAGATACTCCAGCCGCACATTGGCCTTGGGGTGGTGCGCCAGGAACTCTTGCATATAGCGGCTCATGTGGTGCAGCCCGACCGAATAGATCGAAGCCACTCGCACGCGCCCGGCGACTTCGGCGTGGAGCGTTCGCACCCGGTCCTCAACGGCAAAATACCGTTCGACCACCTCGCGGCAGCCTTCGTAATAAACCTCGCCTTCGGGCGTCAGCACAAACGGCCGCTTGGAGCGGTCGATGAGCTTCACGCCTAGGCCTTCTTCGAGTTGTTGCACCAGTTGGCTGGCGCCGGATTGAGAGATGCCGTTTTCGTCGGCCGCGCGCGAGAAGCTGCGCTGCCGCACGACGTCGCAGAAAACTTTCAATCCCTTAAGATGCACAGCCATCAGCGAAATAACGAAAACAAATAGAACGCACGAACAGTATCGAGATGCGAGATGACAGAGTAGCCGCCAGCATCACGCTCGTCAAGGTAGCGAGAGCCGAAAATTAGAGAAGCTGATTAAGACGCAAATAGTTCACGCTCGCTGCGCACTTACCAGGCACACCCCCGTCTGCAGAGGGGTTGCGGGGGGTAAACTGTCGTTTCGCAGGAGTTCGTCGGCGCCTCGGGGAGATTTATTTCTTTTGGGCGATTTGGCAGCAGCCAGAGAATGGGTATAGTAGATGGCATGTGCGATGACCGCATTTCGACGCCCACGGCCGGTGATGGCGGCCTCGATGCCGCGCGGCGCGATCAAATCGTGCAACTTTTTGCCCGCGCCTGGCGGCGCGTGCAACAGCGCACCGGTCGCTCTTGGGAGAAGAAACGCGACCGCTGGCTTGAACTCTTGGGCAGTTCGCCGGGCAGTGTCGCTCCGCCCGCGGTAACGCCTAACCAATTGCGGGTGGCGCTGAATAATTTAGTGACGTTTGCCCAGTTGCCCTCGACCGACACCGCTATGCTGCGACAGGAGATCCATGCCGACTACCAGACCGTGCGGAACCTGGCCATCGAGGCGTTGAGCGCGGCAAGCCGCGCCTGATAGATTTTCGATTTTGGATTTTCGATTCACGACGGCTATGCCGATGAAACCTAGTGGAACAGGAGGATCTGCGATGAGCTTGAACCGCCGTTTGCCGTTGTGTTGCTGGTTATTGCTGGGGCTACTGATCATCGCGTCAGACAGCGAGACACAGGTGGCGCGTGCCCAGGCTCCGCGCGGTCGTTCGGGCCGGGCCTCCTATCGCAACCGCTTGGCACGCCCAGTGGTCAGCCCTTACCTGAACCTGAACCGTCCCTTTGGCGATCCCGCGGTCGATTATTTCACGCTTTCGCGCCCGCCGCTGGACTTGCAGGCCAATCAGTTTCGCCAGCAGCAAAATCTGCAGAACCTAAGACAGGAAGTCCGGGCCGACGAGCAGATGTTGGGGGGCTTCGGGCGCCAGCAACGGATGTTGCCGAACACCGGACACGCGGCGGGTTATCTCAACTACTCGCATTACTATCAAAACCTGCAAGGTCCGCCGCAGAATCTTGCGGGCCAGGGCGCGGCAGGCGGCCGCCGCTAGCGCGGATAATGCATCGGCTCATGGCGGCTCAACGCGCAAAAACTGGGGCTGCTTGACGAAGCGATTTCCAACGTCTAGGGTATGCGCGGTTGGCCTACCCTTCCAGACAAAGGCAATCGCATGCGCAACGACGCGCTCCACGGCGACGCGGGCGGCAGCGCAGCCGCGCGGGGCAATCGCGGCATGCTTGGCGCGTGGCACACGGGCGAGCTGCCGGCGCCGCCGCCCGGCGGATGGCAAACTTGGAAAGCGCTGTTGGGGCCGGGCGTGCTGCTGGCCGGCGCTTCGGTCGGGTCGGGCGAATGGCTATCGGGTCCGGCCGTCAGCGCCCAATATGGCGGCACGTTGCTGTGGGTGGCCACGCTGAGCATCGTCGCCCAGGTTTTCTGCAACCTGGAAATGATGCGCTACACGCTCTATTGCGGGGAGCCCATCGTCGTAGGCTTCTTCCGCACCTGGCCGGGACCGCGATTGTGGACCATCGCCTATCTATCGCTCGACCTGGCCGCCATTTGGCCCTTCAATGCCTCGAACGCGGCGGTGCCGCTGGCCGCCGCTCTGCTGGGCCATTTGCCCGGAGGCGAAGTGCCTACGACGCTGCTCGGGCTAGCCATGACCGAACGTCAACTGGTCAAATTCCTGGGTTATGCGATTTTTCTGTCCGCGTTTCTGCCGCTTATTTTTGGCGGCACCATTTATCGCATGCTCGAACGCGTGATGGCCATCAAGCTGGTCGTGGTGCTCTGCTATCTGGTGTTCGCGGTGGCGCTCACCGCGTCGCCCGCCACGGTGCGCGAAGTCTGCGACGGCTTCGTCGATTTTGGGGCCGTGCCGCTGCGGGCAGATACGATCGTCGATGGGCGACATTTCAATCTTTGGCATTCAGACGGCACAGCGGCATATCGTCTCAAGGGAACGGTCGACAACGGGCAAACTCTCGTCACCGAGTTTGTGGTCGAACGCGACGGAGAGTCGCGTTCGTACAAAATGGGCAGCGAAGTTCCCAGCGATCTCCAGGCGGTGCGGTCGGCATTGGTCCACCGCGCCGAAGAACTGGTCGATCCGCGCCGGTTCTACGTAGAGACCCGTGACGACGAAACGACCCTTGCCATGATCGGCGCCATCGACGCCGGGCACGCCTGGCAAGCCGATCGCTGGCAAGTTTCCGAAGATGGCCAGCAGCGCAGCTATGATCGCCTGGAAAAGGTGCCCGAACCGTGGCGGGAACGGTTTCTTGAATTCGCCCGGCGGCGCGGGCTGCGAAACGTCGGCGTAGTGTCCTATGTGGAAGAGCACGGCAAGCTGCCGCCCCTGGATTGGGCGATGGTGGCCACCTTGGCCGCGATCGCCGGCGCCGGCGGAATGACGAACACGTTGTTCTCGAACTACACACGCGACAAAGGCTGGGGTATGGGCGCGCACGTTGGCGCCATTCCCAGCGCCATCGGCGGCCGGCAGATCAAGTTGTCGCACGTGGGCATGGTGTTTCGCTTCGACCAGCAGAGCCGCCGCCGGTGGCGAGGCTGGTTTCGCCACATTGTCAAAGACCAACTAGGCATCTGGATGGCCGCATCGTTCGTCGGCATGGCGTTGCCTTGCATGCTGTCGCTGGAATTCATTCGCAACGCTCCGGTCGCGGGCGACCGCGTGGCCGCGATGGTGGCCGAGGGCATGGCCGACCGCTATCCCTCGCACCGAATGTTGCTCTGGGCGACGACGTTATTCGTCGGCTTTCTGATTCTGGCGCCGGGCCAGATTGTTTCAGGCGATCAGCTTGCGCGTCGCTGGACCGACATCATTTGGACCTGCAGCCGCTGGGCAAAGCGGATGCGCGAAGACCGCGTGAAATACCTGTATTACGGCATACTGGCCGGCTACGGCATATGGGGTCTGGTGGCGATGACCATGTTCGATCCGATCCAGATCTTGAAGCTGGCCGGCGTGCTGATGGACGTGTCGTTGGGCTTCGCGTCGTGGCACACGCTCTACGTCAATCTGACCTTGCTGCCGCGCGAGTTGCGCCCCAACTGGCTGATGCGCATCGGCACGTTTTTTTGCGGCGCGTTTTTTCTGGCGGCCAGTGTGATTGTGGTGTGTACGATGTAACGCAACGCGGCTGTTCAAGACGGAGGAACGTGCGCGATGCGGGTTAAGCGATTGCGATTGCCCCGCTTCACCGCCACTGACGGTGGGCCTCATAGACGGACACTGCGACGGCGTTCGATAGATTCAAGCTGCGCACCTGCGGGCGAATCGGAATGCGCAGCAACCGCTCGGCGTGCGGTTGTGTCAGACTTGGCGGCAGGCCGCTCGATTCGCTGCCAAACACCAGCACGTCGCCGGGCTGATAGGAGATATCGAGATAGCTTCGAGTGGCCGACTTGCTGAAAAAATAAGGCTCGCGCGCCCCGAGGCGCTGGTGCAAATCGCTCCAGTCGTCGACCACCTCCCACTCCAGATGTTCCCAATAGTCGAGGCCCGCCCGACGAAGGTAATAGTCGTCGAGCCGAAAACCCAGCGGGCGCACCAGCCAAAGTTTGCAAGCGGAGGCCACGCAAGTGCGCCCGACCGCGCCCGTGTTGTGCGGAATCTCGGGTTGGTGCAAGACAATGTGCAGCAGCGGTTCGTACTTCACGGCGCCTCGCTTCACACCATCTCGCGCACGACCTGGCCCTCGGCGACCAACGGCAAGGGGCGGCCAAGCTGGTCGTGTAGCAGTGTGGCCGGGTCGACGCCGAGTAGATGATACATGGTGGCCAGTATATCCTTGGGTGAAACGGGGCGATCGGCCACGTCGCCCGCGTACTTGTCGGTCCGCCCGACCACCGAGCCCCGGCGAATGCCGCCGCCCGCGAACAAACCGCCATAGGCCCGCGACCAATGCTCGCGCCCACCGCCGCGCGAATTGGTGATCTGCGGGGTGCGGCCATGCTCGCTGATGCACGCCACCAGCGTGGTATCGAGCAATCCGCGGGTCTCAAGATCGAGCACCAGCGCCGAAAACGCGCCGTCCAAGCCCGGCAGCAGTTCGTCTTTGAGCCGCGCGAAGTGATCGAAATGCGTGTCCCAGGCGCTGTTGGCCGTGACGTATTCATCCCAAAACACGGTGACCAGTCGGCTGCCCGCCTCGATCATTCGTCGCGCCGCCAGTGCCGCCTGGCCAAACAGCGTCATGCCGTAGGCCTCGCGCAGCTTGGCGGGCTCACGCTGCACGTCGAGCGCCGCGCGCACACGCTCGGACGTGATCAGCGAAAACGCCATCTGCTGAAAGCGGTTTTGATTTCCCTCTGAGGGAGCTTCATCGAGCCGGCGCCGAGCATCATCGAGCTGTGCCAGCAGGCTGCGGCGGCGATGGAGCCGATCAAGCGTGATCTCGGGCTGAAGCTGCGCCGCCCGCGACAACAAAAAGCGGCTTTGCGGCGTGATGCCCAGATACGGATCGGGCACGTCGACGTCGCGTTCGCCGCGCCAGCGATTCACATGTCGCGATGATTGCCCATCGAACTCGGTCCAAACCGGATCGTACGCCCGCCCCAGAAAGCCGCCATAGGGCCCGCCGCGCAAAAACTCGGGGCTGCGACTGCTGAAGGGGAATGGCAGGGCCACATTGACCGGCGCCTCCGACGCGGCTGCGCTAGGCCGCAAGCGTTCGAGATAATCGATCACCGACCCGACAAACGGCCAGTGCCGCGTATCATAGGGATTCAACTCCATCGGGATATCGACCTGCGGCACCCCGGTCAACGCATACGCGGCCGAGTGAATGTTGTAGGGGTGCGTCATCGAGCGGACGACCGTCGCCCGATCGAGCACGCGAGCCAGCCGCGGCAGATGTTCGCAAATCTGCAGGCCGGGCACGGCGGTGTCGATCGCGCCGAATTCACCGCGAATTTCGGCCGGGGCCGCCGGTTTGGGGTCGTAGGTTTCGAGTTGGCTGGGAGCGCCGTAGAGATAGAGCAGGATGCACGCCTTGGCCTGGCCAAAGCCGCCGCGTTTTTCGGAAGGCGCCTCCTCTGCCCGAAGCAGATCGGCGGCGGACAGCCCGAGCAGGCTCAAGCCGCCGGCCCGCAGCCATTCTCGGCGGCTAAGGCCGTCGCAAAGCTGGCTCGCTGATCCGAAAATGCGCAACATCGGCATCGCCGCGACAGTTAGGAAAGCCCCTGTTCTCGCCGTTCCATTACAGAGGGCTCGCCCGCGATTGTCAACGGACTCGGGCTTCCAAGGCCGCCACCGGGCCGGTGCGCGAAGCGTATTTGCAATGTGGGTCGGGCAGGGGAAAACCGGCCATGCCGACTTCTTCTGACGCATCACAACGATCTGCGGCGCTCACTGCCCGCGCGACGGTGTTTGGTTAATCGGACGGCTAATCGGTTGTTGCCTACAGACATCGCGTAGTCTGCGAGAGTTTTAGGCAATCGCCCGCACGGGTTTATCGGCTACCTCTTTTTCGCGTCGGCGCAAGTCATTACGACGCCGGGCAAATCGGCGCCTGCGAGCTCCAGGGGCCGGCCGACGCGGCATAGCCTTTGCTTTGGTCGCCACGCGATACCGGGCGTCTCGGCGGAGGCGAAACGATCGGTTCTTAAACGGATCCGATTGTTTCGTCGGCGACGCAGTACAACGACGAGACCCACTTCGAGCGCGAGTCGCCTCTCGCTCGGCCAAGCCTGCGTTGCCCATGTCCGCATTGCAGCCGCTGTCAGCGTATCCAACCTTCACCGCGGTCGAAGAGTTCGCGTTGCGCGACCCAGCGATCGATGTGCCGGGCGCACGTTACCGCGGGCTGATTCCCGCGTCGCTGCCTGAGGCCGGCCAGCAATACGCCTTTGAAGTCGATCTCGATGCCTGCTCGGGTTGCAAGGCGTGCGTGGTCGCTTGTCACAATCTGAACGGACTGGAAGAAGACGAGTTGTGGCGCAGCGTCGGCCTGCTGCACGGCGGCAGCAACGCGCTGCCCGTCATCCAGCACGTTACCACCGCCTGCCACCACTGCCTCGAACCGGCCTGCCTGCACGGTTGCCCGGTGCGAGCGTACGAAAAAGACCCGCGCACCGGCATTGTGCGGCATCTCGACGAGCAATGCATCGGTTGCCAGTACTGCGTTTTGACTTGCCCGTACGATGTGCCCAAATACAGCAAGCGGCTTGGCATCGTGCGCAAGTGCGACATGTGCCGCACGCGGCTCGCGTCGGGCGAAGCTCCGGCGTGCGTGCAGGCTTGCCCGACGCACGCAATTCGGATTTCGCTGATCGACCGGCAAGAAGCCGCCGACAACTGCGAGACGAACTTGTTTTTGCCCGGCGCACCCGAGCCGGAGCACACGCTGCCGACGACCGTCTATAAGACCTCGCGGGCGTTGCCGGGCAATCTGTTGCCAGCCGACTATTATTCGGCTGCGCCGCAGCATGCGCATTGGCCGCTGGTGTTCATGCTGGTGCTCACGCAAGCGTCGGTCGGCCTGTTGCTGGCCGAGTGGTGTCTGTCTGCGATCGCCGACGGCGGACGACCTTCGCCGCACCAGCTTGCAATCGACGTGGCCTGTTTGCTGGGTGTCGCCGGCATCGCGGCGTCGCTGCTGCACCTGGGGCGTCCCTGGTACGCATTCCGCGCGCTTTTGGGCCTGCGCACTTCGTGGCTGAGTCGCGAGATTCTGGCGTTTTCGTGCTACGGCGCGTTGGTGGCGCTGTGCGCCGGACTGCCGCGGTTGGCGCCGCTAGGAGCGCCCCTATCTGCCAGTTTGATCTTTGCGTCAGAAGCGGCGGCCTGCATCTGGGGAATGCTCGCGGTGGCATGCTCGGTGATGATCTATGCCCGCACGCGCCGCGCATTTTGGAACGCGGGGCCGACCGCCGCCAGGTTTGGCTTGACGTGCGCCGTGCTCGGAATCGCCGTGCTGTTACTCATCGAGGCGATCACCGTGGAGAATCGCCCCTTGGCCGCAAGTTCGAGCGTTGAAATGTGTCGCTGGCTCGCAGCGGCGATGGTGGTAAAGCTGCTCGGCGAAGGCGCTGTCTTTGCGCATCTGCGCCGCACGCGTCGCGGGCCATTGAAGCGCACCGCGCTGTTAATGTTGGGCGAGTTGAAGCAGATCACCCAGGCGCGATTTGCGCTGGGAGCGTTCGGCGGCGTCTTGCTGCCGCTGGCGATGGCGAGCGGGCCTTTTCCGAGCGCGGTGGCGGGCGATCAACCGCGGTTGGCTGTGGCCATCTATGCATTGATGGTGGTGGCCGTGCTGCTCGGCGAATTGGCGGAGCGTTATCTGTTTTTTACCGCGGTCGTCGCGCCCAAGATGCCCGGAGCGCCCGCCTCATGAACGCACCCGCGGTGATTTGCAATAAGGTAGCCCCGGCACTCCGTGACGGGGATTCAGTCGCCGAAGGCGACCGCCACGCTCCGCCACGAAGTGTCGGAGCTACGTTGGTTTGCGGCTTCTGCTCGACGGGCTGTGGCTTAAGCGTCGAGATGCGCGATGGCGAAGCAGTCAGCCTCACGCCGGCGATGGATTACCCGGTGAATCTCGGCATGGCCTGCCCGAAGGGCTGGGAGGCATTGGCCGTGCTTAATTCCAGTGACCGCGCAACGCAGCCCCTGCTGCGCGACGCGCGCGGCCATCTTCAACCCACCGATTGGCAGAATGCGCTGGCCACCTTTTGCGAGCGATTCAAAGCCATCCAGCAAGCGCATGGCCCGCACTCGGTGGCCTTCCTGAGCACCGGGCAAATCGCCACCGAAGAAATGGCGCTGCTGGGCAGCCTGGCCAAGTTTGGCATGGGGTTGTTGCACGGCGACGGCAATACGCGGCAGTGCATGGCCACCGCCGTCGTGGCCTACAAAGAGTCGTTCGGCTTCGACGCGCCGCCCTATTGCTACGCCGACCTGGAACAGTCGGACGTGATGGTGCTCGTGGGCTCGAACCTGTGCATCGCCCACCCCATTCTCTGGCAGCGTGTTGCGCAAAATCGTCAGCGGCCGGAAATCATCGTCGTCGACCCGCGCAAGACCGAGACGGCGATGGCCGCCACGCTGCACTTGCCACTTCGTCCGAAATCGGATTTGACGCTTTTCTATGGCATCGCGCATTTACTCATCCGCGAGGGTTGGATCGACCGCGGTTTTATCGAGGCGCACACCACTGGCTTTGAAGCATTCGTGACGCATGTCGCGACCTTTACTCCGCGGCACGTAGCCGAAGCCACGGGCGTCGACGAAGCGATGCTGCACCGCGTGGCGCGGCTGATCCATCGCGGCCGGCGCGTCTCGTTCTGGTGGACGATGGGCGTCAATCAAAGTTACCAAGGGGTGCGCACCGCCCAAAGCCTGATCAATCTGGCGTTGATGACCGGGAACATCGGCAGGCCGGGCACGGGAGCGAACTCGATCACCGGGCAATGCAACGCCATGGGCTCGCGATTGTTCAGCAACACCACCAACCTGTTGGGCGGCCACGATTTTGCGAACGCCGTCCATCGCCAAAAAGTCGCCGATGTGCTGGGCATCGACGCGGGGCTGGTGCCGACCGACAGCGGCTGGGCTTACGACCAGATTGTCGAAGGCATTCTGGCCGGCAAGATCCGAGGTCTGTGGGTGATCGGCACCAATCCGGCCCACTCGTGGATCAACCAGAACACGCTGCGCGAAATTCTGCGGCGGCTCGAGTTTCTTGTGGTCCAAGACATGTACCACACGACCGAGACGGCACAACTGGCCCACCTGGTGCTGCCCGCCGCCGCCTGGGGCGAGAAGGACGGCACGCTGATCAACTCCGAGCGGCGCATCGGCTTGATTAAGAAAGTGGCGCGGGCGCCGGGGCAAGCGCTGGACGATTTCACCATTTTTCGCATGATCGCCCAGCACTGGGGATGCGGTGAGAGGTTCGCCCGCTGGAGCAGCCCCGAGGCGGCATTTCGCCTTTTGCAAGAAGTTTCGCGCGGGCAGCCGTGCGATCTCAGCGGCATCGATGGTTATCGAATGCTCGAAGCGGCCGGCGGCGTGCAATGGCCGTTTCCCGAAGCAGTGGCCGGTGAGGCTGCCAGTGTCAGACTGGAAAGCCCGACCTACGACGAGCGGCGGCTGTTTGCCGACGGGCGGTTTTTTCACGCCGACGGACGGGCGCGGTTTGTGTTCGACATGCCCGTGCGAATGTTGGAAGAGCCGTGTCAGCGCTATCCGCTGTTGTTGCTGACCGGCCGTGGTACGACCGCCCAGTGGCACACGCAGACGCGCACCAGAAAATCTTCAGTGTTGCGAAAGCTGGCGCCGCGCGAACTGTATGCCGAGGTGAATCCGGTTGACGCACGTCGCGCCAAGGTGCGACCGAACCAGTGGATGATGATCGAATCGCAGCGAGGAGCGATCAAGGCCAAGGCGTTCGTCACGCCCACCGTGCCCGTGGGGTCGATCTTCGTACCAATGCACTATGCCGAAGCGAATCAGTTGACCTTGGCGCATTTCGATCCGCACTCGCGGCAGCCGTCTTATAAAGACTGCGCCGTGCGCATCCGGCCGTTGGAGAGGTGGGGGTGATGAGTGACGAGTGACAAGTGATGAGTGACGAGTGAAAAGTGAAAAGTGAAAAGTGGAAAGTGGAAAGTGGAAAGTGGAAAGTGACGCAGTGGCTGGGGCAGAGCCTTGGCGATGCCCCGGCTGGTTTGGCAAGTGGCGTGACTGAGCGGTCGAGCGGTCAGCAAACAGCCCGACAGAATCAACCCCGATACTTGGGACTCGCTCCGTTCGGCCCACCCTCAACCAATCGAAAATCCAAAATCTAAA
This sequence comes from Pirellulales bacterium, assembly GCA_036379195.1. GTDB lineage: Bacteria > Planctomycetota > Planctomycetia > Pirellulales > JAICIG01 > JAICLL01. The sequence goes on along the minus strand of DASVHB010000100.1, from coordinate 240 downwards.
ATCCAAAATCGCCATGACCGCCGCCGCCACCAACGCCATTCAAAAAACGATTGTGGTCATCGGCCATGGCATGGTCGGCCATCGGTTTTGCGAGCGACTGATCGAATACGATCGCGATCGGGCGTTTCGCATCGTCACTTTTTGCGAAGAGCCAAGAGCGGCTTACGATCGCGTCGGATTGACGCAGTTCTTCGCCCACCGCGACGCCCAAAAGCTGCTGTTGGCCAATATGGCCTGGTA
>DASVHB010000099.1:0-10685 GCA_036379195.1 Pirellulales bacterium | reverse complement strand
TTTCGCCATGTGCGCCCTTGTTGCCCTGAATGCGGAGCGTGTGCAACTTGGTGACGATGACACGGGGAACCGCCTGGACGAAGGTGGCCGCCGTCAGTAAGTCGTTGAGATTCGGCTGGTAGGGCTTGGGCAAGCCGTGCTTGTGGTAGACGAATAAAACGATCTGCTCAGCGTAGGTGCGCAGCTTGGCGACGGCGCTCTGGGGATCGGGCAGCGCATACTGCTCGGCGAATGCGCCCAGAGTGGCCAGGTCATCCCAGGTCGGTCGTAGAAACTCGAAGTTTTTCGATTTCATTCTGTTCTCGGCGCTGCGGTGCCGAGCCGCTTCGTTGTCCGTCTATAGACGACGGTGGCTGCGATTCAAAGCAGCCGCTATGCCAAAGTCGATTCTCACATCAGGTTTCGACTGTTTCGACCCTCAGCCGATCGAGTTGAGCGGCCAGTGTCTGGTAGTTTTTGTAGCCCAGCAGTTCAGCGGCTTTGGTCTTTACGCCGCCGGCCTCTTTCATTCCGCGGATCAGGTAATGCCGTTGGATTTCTTCGAGAAAATCCGTCAAAACGAAGCCGTTGCCCAACGATTGCTCCATCAGATCACGATTTGGCTTACCGGGCAATTCGGCGACCGCATCAACGACATCTTGCCGGTCGATCAGGTCGCCATCCGTCATGACGGCGGCCTGGAGCAGCGTGTTGAGCAACTGCCTGACATTGCCCGGCCAGGGCTGCTTGCGCACAAACGTCATGGCGGAACTAGAAATCTTTTTGTGGCGGTACCCCGGCTGCTGACGTTCGAAGTTGTCATTGATTTGAGCCAGGAGCCGCTGGACCAACAGCGGGACGTCTTCCGGGCGCTCGCGGAGCGGCGGTAACTTGATCGTGATAGGCGCCACACGGTAGTAGAGGTCGTCGCGAAACTCGCTTCGCCCAATGGCGGCGTTCAAATCGCAATTGGTGGCGGCGATGATACGTACATCGCTCGTCGTGGGCTTCGATTCGCCGATCCGGTAAAAGACCCGATGGCAGGGGGCGTTGTCAGGGGGCTGGAGCACCCGCAGTAGCTTGGCCTGCATGGCCGGATCGCACTCGCCGATCTCGTCCAAGAAGAGCGTGCCCCCGTCGGCGACCTTGAATGCTCCATCCCTGGCCTGTTTGGCGTCGGTATAGGCGCCCCTGCCATGTCCGAACAGCTCGCTCTCAAGCAATTGGTTCGTAAATGCGGCACAGTTGATCGCGACGAAGGGCTTTTCTCTACGTCCGCTGGCGTCGTGCATCGCCCGGGCAAATTTTTCCTTGCCCGTGCCGCTCTCGCCGAGCAAAAGCACCGACACATCGCGCTGCGCCGCGCGCCGAGCTAAGCCGACCGCCGCCCGAAGACTCCGGCTTTCGCCGACGATTCCCTGGAAGCCGGCGACATCTTGCGGGCTTTCGCTCGCCAATCGCTGCAACCGCGCGTCGGCATCTCGCAGGACTTGCGGAACGAAATCAACCACGAGGTCGAATGGGACGCTCGTGACCCAGGCTTTGCAGTCGTGCGTTTGATAGAACTTGGCGGGATGGTACTTGCTTTTTCCAAGCAGCAGCCAAATGGCCGTCATCGTTGGCGTGCCCGGACTTAGGTGCAAGCAGAGCTCGATGCGGTCCGTGCGAGGCACGCGGATCACCGACGCAAGCTCTTTATCCGCTGCCTCAAAGACTGCCGGGTAATCAGTCGGGTTCGACAACTTAACCTGGTGCAGCTCGGCGCCGTGGCCAAGCCATTTCATGTAAGGGCGGTTTTTTGCTGCGCCGTGGTCGCTAAGCAGGTGAATCTCGTCAAACGTTTCGGCCTCAAGCAAGCACTTGAGCGGCCCCGGCTGACCTTTTACCGGTGTCGGTGGATTCAATCCTTTAAGCACATCCTTCTGTTCATCATCGGACAGCGACGAGGCCATCGCTCGCAGGTCTGCGTGCCCAATCCAGGAAAAGAGGATGCGTCGTGCCGGCATGGCGATACCACAGCCTTTGTCAAAGTACAAAAATCATTGTATCGGCGGCGCGTCGCGCCGCAAGCCGTCCTTCCGAATAAAAAAATCCGCCGCGAGAGACGATCGCATTTTCTCGGGTTAAACGCCGCGTTCGGCCAGTTCCAAACGTCGAGCGCCGAGTTTTGGCACTGCTCTTGCCTTGGGAGGAAACTCAAACCAGTTTGTTACGACCATTCAAATCAGGGAGAACCGATCATGCCAGAACGTCATCAAATCCTCGGCATCAATAAGAGCGACCGTCCAAATCCGCACGAACGCATTACTCACGTCGGCGGTCGCAATGGGGACGGCTCGGCGTGGAAGATCACCCAGCAAGAAGCCATCGCCGGCGTTGAGAGCGGCAAGTGGAGCTTTTACGTCAACCGCGGCGGTCGCACGGCGGATGTGATCGTGGCAGTCAGTCGGTATGGCCACAAGTACCTGAAGACGGAAGCCGATGGCGAGCAGCCTGACAACTTGCTCAGTCTGCCTGAATGCGGCTAACGGCTGCCCGTAGTTGTTAATCATTCGCTCGGTGCTTCTCCAAGCTGGGGCGCCCTGCACTTCGCCTGAGGACGTTCGATGATGAACACTGTTTTGCCCGTCGTTCTCTTGTTCGTCGGACTTGCGATCGGTGGCGCCACAGTCTGGTTTTACCTCAGGGCGGCGGTTCGCCTGGGTTGTGACCGGGCGCGGGGCGAGACCGACGCCGAGCGCGCTGCGCTCAAGGAGCGCTTGCAGATTCGAGAGCAAGCTCTCGAACGGGCACAGCTTGAACTGACTCAGACGGCGGCAGACGTCCGCGAAGCGCAGGCGATCAACACCGATCTGTCCTCCAGAGTGGCACAACTCACCGAATCCATTCGCAGCCGGGACGACGCGCTCGACCGCACCAGGGCGGAACTGAAGGAGAAGACGGAGGAAGGTCGCCAATTTCAATCTGCAAACAACGAGTTGACTCGAAAAGCTGCGCAGCTCACCGAGGCGCTTCGCAACGAACAGACGCAAGCCCAAGAAAAATTGACCATCTTGAACGATGCTCAGAAAAAGCTCTCCGACGCCTTCAAGGCGCTGGCATCAGAGTCACTCAAAAGCAATAACCAGTCGTTTCTGGATTTGGCAAAAACGCACCTCGAGAAGCTGCAAGAATCGGCTAAGGGCGATTTGGAGAAGCGTCAAGAATCGATCGGGGCGCTGGTGCAGCCCGTGAAAGAATCTCTGGCGAAAGTAGATGGCAAGCTCCAAGAGCTCGAAAAAGCGCGCCTCGGGGCGTACACCGGCCTGACCGAGCAGGTGAAGTCATTGCTCGACATGCAGAAAGACTTGAGGGCCGAAACCTCGAATCTTGTAAACGCTCTGCGCACACCTAATGTGCGTGGCCGCTGGGGCGAAATCCAGCTTAAACGGGTCGTTGAAATTGCCGGCATGTTGAACCATTGCGATTTTTACGAACAGCAAAGTGCCGACACGGAAGAGGGCAAACTGCGGCCTGACATGCTTGTGCGGCTGCCCGCCAAGAAGACCATCGTCGTGGATTCAAAAGCCCCGCTCTCGGCGTACCTTGAGGCGATTGAAGCCGAAAACGATGAGCTCCGGCATGCCAAGCTCGTTGAGCATGCTCGGCAGGTGCGCTGCCACATTCAGGCGCTCGGTCGGAAGTCGTATTTCGAGCGGTTCACGCCTACACCGGAATTCGCTGTCTTGTTTCTGCCGGGCGAAGCGTTCTTTTGTGCGGCGCTGGCTCACGATCCAACGCTGATCGAGTTTGGCGTCGGGCAAAACGTCATTATCGCTACGCCCACGACGTTGATTGGTCTTCTGCGTGCGGTGGCATACGGGTGGCGGCAGGAGCAGCTAGCTCAGAATGCCAAAGAAATCAGCGACCTGGGGCGGGAACTCTATCGACGAATCTCTGGCATGGGCGGCCACTTTGGAAAAATCGGAGATGGGCTGCAAAAGGCGATTGGGGCGTACAACAATGCTATCGGCTCGCTGGAATCGAGAGTTCTAGTTTCGGCTCGCAGGTTCAGCGAGCTCGGAGCGGCGCCGGCCGATTCTCTGATCAGCCATGCATTGCCGATTGAAGTCGTGCCACGGCTGCTCCAGGCCCCGGAACTGCTGGCCGATCAGGTTGACGCGCCAAATGATAACGATGAGATCGGCGATCATGACGCCTCGGCGCTTGATTTAGCCGTCAAGCCTCGATAATCGGACGGCGACGCGCAAAAACTTGGCCAGAGAGAAGCGGCGACTCGGCTCGAATCGCGTCCGATCGCTACGTGCTCAAACTGGGGCAGATGTCTGCGGCCGATTGCGTATGGGTACGCGTGGCCATACGCAATCGGCCGCGTGCCCCACAGTCAGAACGCCGCTCGCCGCAGCCGGGAAACCGACCAAGCCAGTTGGCTGCTACACTGCGGAGAGAGGCGGAGAATCGAAGGGGCCAGAGGTCGGAGGCCAGAGGCCAGGTAAGAAACGACGATGCGGCTCGGGAAAGGCCGGTTTCATCCTGCCGGGGCGCGATGGCTGCGGTACGCGCGGCAAGATCTTGTCAGACTGCGGCGCTGGGGTGAGGGAGCCGTGCCGACTGAGAATGCCACCTTGGGACACGTACCAATATGCATAACGCCGACATGGGCATTGTGCATTTTTCAGCCGGAAAACCGACCAAGCCAGTTGGCTGCTAAGCTGCGGGAAGAGGAAGAAGACCAGGGATCGGGATTCAGGGGCCGGCGAGTCACGGGAATCGAAAGGCTTGGGCGACAGCCCAAGGCCCCGGCCGCGGCTACTCAACGACGACGCCGAAGGGTTCGGGGTGGCCTGTCCGCACGACGTCGCCCCCCGGAGGAAGAGCGAGCCGGCGCTTGCGTAAGCGGATGTTGATGCGTTAGGCAAGCGGCGCGTCCTGTTCCGTGCCTAGGATTTAGAAAACGCGACTTGCTATGCGGTGTCCTGTTTTCCGCAAGCGCGGGGTGAGGCTCAGATATGTCTGAGTTTGCCTGAGGCGTTGCTCTACGTCGCGCGGCATCGCGTGAGGCGTCGCCGTAGGGGCGACCGTAGAGTATGCGTCCCCGCTTGCTCAGAGTATCTGCAACGATGCACAAGCGAGGACGCTTATGCTACGTGAAGGCGGGGCGACGTCGCGCCGCCTGTCAGCGGAACGGCACGGAGTCCGTTCTCTACAGACGGACAGCAAACATTACCCGCTTGGTCTGCCAAAACCGATCAGACCTTGCCCGGAAGGTCAGCGGTTTTGCTTGTCAGAACCGATCAACCGCGAAGCTCGGCGAAGTTCCGCAAAATTTTCAGCCCGTCGGCCTGGCTCTTTTCGGGGTGAAATTGCGTGGCAAACAAATTGCCATGCCAGATCATCGAGGTGAACGGCCCCGGATAATTGGTTTCGGCCGCGATCACTTCAGGGTCGCGAGGCACGACGTAATACGAATGAACAAAATAAACGTGGGCCCCGTTCGCCACGCCTTCTAGCAACGGGGACGGCCGGCGAATGGCCAACTGATTCCACCCCATGTGCGGCACCTTATATTCGGCCGGCAGGTCAAACCGCACCACCTCGCCAGGCAGCACGCCCAGACCTTCGTGCCGGCCCCCTTCATAGCCAACGTCGAAGAGCAACTGAAGGCCGAGACAGATGCCCAGAAATGGCTTGCCCGACTCGATCGAACGGCGGACCGGCTCGACCAGCTTGCGGCGGCGCAGCTCGTCCATGGCATCTCCAAATGCTCCAACGCCGGGCAGCACTACCCGCTCGGCATCGGCAATGACCGCTGGGTCGCTGGTGATGGTGGCGGCATGACCGAGCGTTTCAAAGCCCTTTTGCACGCTTCGCAGGTTGCCCATGCCGTAGTCGATGATGGCGATCATAGAATCTCGGTAGCTCCGACACTCCGTGGCGGAGAACCGGTCGCCAAAGGCGACCGCCCTCTCCATCACGGAGTGCCGGAGCTACTAGGTGTTGTGCGAAGTTGAGAGCCCTAACCTACGGTGGACACGCTGGCGGCGACGCGGTTCGCGCCTTTAGCCTATGTTTATGTTAGCGTGCCGAGGCGCGTTCGGGATAGACGACCAGCTCGACCCGGCGGTTGCGTTCTTTGCCGGTGGTGGTGTCGTTGGCCACAATGGGGTGGTTCTCGCCATGCCCGACCACAAAGAGCTGACCCGGCCGCAGCCGCGTTCGGCTGACCAGGTAATCGTAGACGGCCATCGCCCGGCCCGTCGAAAGATGATGATTGTTCGACCAAAGCTGGCTGCGCACCGGCTCGTTGTCGGTGTGCCCCTCGACGCCGATCGTCTGGTGCGGATATTGCCGCGCCAAGGCCGCCGCCACCGAGTCGAGCAAAGCGGGCGCCGTCGGCAGCAGCCGGGCGCTGGTCGGCTCAAACAGCGCGCTACCGGGCAGCTCCACCCGCACCACGTCGCCATCGACTCGGGTTTCGATGCCGGGAATCTGAACGGTCGCAAGCTGATCGCGCAGGCTGTTATTGGCCGAAATGCTGGCGCCGATGCGGCGTTTGGCCGAGGCGGCCAGCGTCTCGGCGCGCTTTTCGACTTCGGAGTGAGAATCGCGGAGCTTGGCCAGTTGAGCCGCGGCGCCGCTGAGCTGCTCGCGCAGGGCCGCGGTTTCGTCTTCGAGCACTCGCCGCTGCTGCTGCGCTTGGGCCAGCAGCGTGCCCTGCTCTTGATTGTCCTGATCGAGCGTGGCCATCCGGCTCTCCAGCTCTTGATAGCGTTGGCTGAGCGAGGTGTGCTCCTTTTGCAGGGTTTCGAGCTTGCCTTGCAGCACGTACGGATTTTGTGCGCAGCCGCACAGCAGCGGCCACGCGCAAAGCCAGAACGCAACTGCGAAACGCACCGCGGCCTCCGAGTCGGGAAGCAAATCGCGCCGCCGGTCGGCGACGCACGAAGTGAACAACGTCGGGCGGCCCCCCCGCGTGCCAGCCGCGCGCGGACTATCCCCGACGATTGCGGGACGGATGCTAACAAGAGATTGCGCCGCGGACAAGACCGCTTTGCGGCCCCGCGATCACCGGGGGTGCATGCGCGAGTTGCGTGACTGATGACGGCGCATCGGATCGGTTTTGGCAATCGAAAACGATCATTGTTACGTTCGACGTCTGTAGGGAACGGACTCCGTGCCGTTCCGCGGTGGGCGGCGCGAGGTCGAATCGCCTCTCAGCCGGATGCCGATCAGGGCGTTCCTACGGGCCGCGTGGGGCAGGACAAGGCGAAACGGCAGTCACGGAACGGCACGGAGTTGCACGGAGTCCGTTCCCGTACAGAGGCCGTAATCGCTCGGGCTATTGGATACATTCACCTTCATGCGGCCTTCTTTTCACCGGCGCGACAGGAAAGGCCGAGGCGTCGAGCCAACGCCGAATCGAAACGCCCGCCGGGATCGAGCGCCGCCTTGATGTGACGAAACTCGTCGGCCCGAGGATACATCGCTTCGAAGACTCGGCGCGATAGCCGGACGTCTTTGGCCAGGTAGACACGGCCTCCATGACGGATCACGATTTCGTCCAATCGGTCGAGCAGCGTCAGGACTGCGGTGCCGGTGTTCGGCAGATCGACGGCCAGCGTCGCGCCGGCGAGGGGAAACGAGAGTAAGCCAGCATTGGCGGGGCCGAACATTTTGAGCACCGCCAAGAATGATGCCTGCCGCGACGCCGCGAGCGCTTCGAGCAGGCCGATGAGGCCCGCCCGGCTGCTGGCCGTCGGAAATGCCGCCTGGTATTGCAAAAAGCCCCGGCGGCCGTAGATGCGGTTCCAATGCTCGACGGCGTCGAGCGGGTAAAAGAAGGTATCGTAACCGACGGTGGACCGTCGTGTGCCGTGCCAGCGGTAATACGCGGCGTTGAAGGCCCGGACGCTCCACGGGTTCAGCACGAAATTCGGCAAGAAGCACGGCACCTGCTTGCCGCGGCGCGGGTGCGGCGCCAGCGGCTCGCTGATGGTGGCGGGCAACTCTTGAGCGGGCGTGTGATTGCCGCGCATCAGCACCGAGCGACCCAGCGACCGGCCACGAGAAAGGCAGTCGATCCAGGCCACGGAATACTGATACTCGGCGTCTCCCTGAGAGAAGTTTTCCAAGGTCGTGTCGAGATCGACTGACTTTTGGTAATCGACCGTCATCAGCGTCGATGTGACGGGTTGAAGCCGCAACCGCGCATCGACGATGGCGCCGGTCAGTCCCATGCCGCCCAGCGTGGCCCAGAAAACCGGTGCGTTTTCGGTGCGCGAGCAGGGCAATATCTCGCCCGAAGCGGTCAGCAGACGAAAATCGAGCAGGCAGTCGGCCAGCGATCCATCGACGTGGTGGTTCTTGCCATGCGCGTCGGCGGCAATGGCGCCGCCCACGGTGACGTGTTTGGTGCCCGGCGTGACCAAGGGGAAAAAACCGCGGGGCAGCCCGACGCGCAGCAGGTCGTCGAACGTGACACCGGCCTCGCAATGAATGATGCCGTGCTGGTCGTCGAATGCCAGAATGCGGTTCAGGCGGACGTGCGAGATGACACCACCGGTATTGATCGCCGCATCGCCGTAGCTGCGTCCCAGGCCGCGAGAGATCAGGGTCGCGCCACTCTGCTCGACGGCCGCGCACAGGTCGCCCAGGCGCTCGGGCCGGTAGACCGGCGAGCGCTGGGCGGCCATGTTGCCCCACCCGGCCAGTGTTTCTTCAGCGGAGCATTTCATCGGATCTTGCGCCACATCGGGGTAGCTGGCCGAACGCAAAAAAAAACGATTCTGCCTTATCTTGCCGCCAGCAGAACCGTCGCGGCGGTGGCTGCGATGACGGCCAGGCTGATCCGATCTCTTAAGGCGTACAGGACCGGATCGTGCGGAATCTGCCGCCGCTGGGCCAATAACCAGAATCTCGTGATCCAATACAGCAGCAACGGGCAGGCCAGCCACAGCAACTCGCGGTGCCGATAAAGACGCTCAACGGAACCGCTGTCGATATATAGGCAAAACACGAGCACCGCCAGGTAACCACTGGTGGCGCCGATCTGCTGAAGCAAGGGGGCGTCGTCGACGCGGTAACCGCGGCCGGGCAGAGTTTCGCCGGCTTCGCCCACCGCATGCCGCAACTCGATATAGCGCTTGCCCATCGCCAAGCTCAGAAAGAAGAACATGGCGAACGCCAGTAGCCAGGGTGAAACCGGCACGCTCACCGCGGCGGCGCCCGCGGCGATGCGCAACGTATACAGCCCGGCCAAAACAATCACGTCGATGACGATGTGCTTTTTCAGCGACAGCGAATAGGCGGTGGTCGTGGCCAGGTAAATCATGAGCCAGGCGATAAACGCCGCGGTAAGACCGAGCGCCATGATGCCCGCCGCCGTCGCCAGGCAGGCCGCCAGGCCGAGTCCGGCGGGCACCGAAAGATCGCCTGCGGCGAACGGCCGCCGGCGTTTGCTCGGATGCCGGCGGTCTGCGTCCATATCGAGCAGGTCGTTGACGATGTAAACGGCCGACGCAGCCGCCGAAAACGCCGCCATGCCGAGCAGGGCGAGGGCCAGTTTGCCGGCGTCGGTCCACTGATGCGCCAGGAACAGTGGCAACAGCAACAGCAGGTTTTTTGCCCATTGGTGCGGGCGCAGAGCGGCCACCAACGGCTTAAGCAACGATTGCCGCCGGGCCCCGCCGCGAAGCAGTGCGCCGTCGATATCGACGCAAACCATTTCCGCCGGTGCGTGCAGGTGGCCCGAACCAACCGGTTCCGCTGCATCAAGAGAACGTCGGGAAATGGGCCGGGCTATCATCCTTGCGCCGCTAGTATTGCCGAGTATTTTGCGTTGGGACTTATAGTTTTCTCCCGCTTGGCGGTCAAGCTCGCTCAGATTCAACGATGAGACGATGAGACGTGGTAACGCCATGTCTTCGGTGGCCGGGGTAGAAGCTGGCGGAATTCGGCGTCGGCATGCGTAAAAGCGGTATCGGCCAGCGATGCCCCGGTTGGATGACACCGGGGCATCGCCGCGAACCAGCGAAGAGGAAAACAAGCTCCGTGGCGCGACTCTGCCCCAACCACCGGATGTGAATCCGCTCGGCTCCGACGTCGGCGTTTGACAGGCCGGCGTCGTCTTCGCATAACTGCACTTGCGGCGGGCAGGGCGAAATCTAGAATCCGTGCGTTCCAAAGCCAGGTGGACTTGTGAAAATCGCTTATCTCGATTGTCTGAGCGGAATTAGCGGCGACATGACGCTCGGCGCGCTGGTCGATGCCGGCGTCGAACTGGCCGCGATCAGCGGCGGACTCGATTCGCTTGGCCTGCCCGGCGTCAGGCTGGTGGCCAACGAAGTCAAGCGCAAAGGCTTCCGAGCCACGCACATCACGGTCGAGCACCAGCCCGAGCACGCCCATCGGCACCTACACCATATCACCGACATGATCGACGCCAGCCAGCTTTCGAGCCGGCAGAAAGACCTGGCCAAACGCATCTTCACGCGGTTGGGCGAGGCCGAGGCGAAAGTGCACGGAACGACCATCCGCAAAGTGCATTTCCATGAAGTGGGCGCCGTCGATTCCATCGCCGACATTGTGGGCGCCGCCATCGGCTGGGACCTGTTGGGCGTCGATCGCATCGCGTGTTCGCCGGTGCCGACGGGCTGCGGCACGGTAACCATCGCCCACGGCACGTGCAGCATTCCCGCGCCGGCCAC
>DASVHB010000098.1:0-2072 GCA_036379195.1 Pirellulales bacterium | reverse complement strand
TGGCGGCTGTTACCAACTCATCGGCATCCACCGCGTCGAAGCCCGCACGCGCCGTGACGCCCATGATGCAACAATACCTGGACGCCAAGGCGGCCTCTCCCGATTGCGTCCTGCTGTTTCGCATGGGCGATTTTTACGAGTTGTTTCACGACGACGCCAAACTTGCCGCTCGCGTGCTCGGCTTGGCCCTCACCAGCCGCGACAAAGGCGAAAACCCCGTGCCCATGGCCGGCTTTCCGCATCATCAGTTGGAAAGCTACCTGGGCAAACTGATCGCCGCCGGATTGCGGGCGGCCATCTGCGAACAAGTGGAAGATCCGCGGCTGGCGAAGGGGCTGGTCAAACGCGAGGTGACGCGCGTCGTTTCGCCCGGCACCGTTACCGACGACGCCCTGCTCGACCCGCAAGAGAGCAACTATCTGGCCGCCATCGTGCCCGGAAAAAGCGTCGGCCTGGCCTGGATCGATCTCTCGACCGGCCGCTTTCTGGCGGCGGAACTGCCCGAGGCGCGGCTGGCCGATGAGCTGGCTCGCGTCGCCCCGGTGGAAGTGCTGCTGGCCGACGACGCTGGGCCGCCGCCGACGCACTTTGACGAACGTCTGGTCATCACGCGCCGGCCCGCTTGGGCCTTTGGCCATAAGGCGTCGGTCGAGGCGCTCGCCAAACACTTCGGCACGCAGACACTGGAAGGGTTTGGCTTCGCTGGCGGCGAAGTCGCCGCGTTGCGGGCGGCCGGCGCCGTGCTCGACTATCTCACCGAAACACAAAAATCGTCGCTGGCGCACATCGACCGCCTGGTGCCCTATCGGCAGGGACAGACGCTGGAGATTGACGAAGCGACGCGCCGCAGCTTGGAGATCACCCGCACGCTGCGCGAGGGCCGCCGCGAAGGTTCGCTCTTGGAAGTGCTCAACCGCACGGTCACGGCGATGGGCGCACGCTTGCTGGCCGAGTGGTTGGCCAACCCGCTCACGTCGCTGGCGGCCATTGACGAGCGGTTGGATGCCGTGGCCGAAATGTTGGCCCAGGCGAAATTGGCGGCGGAGCTGCGCGAGCAACTCAAGGGCATTTACGACGTCGAGCGGCTTTTGGCCCGTGTGACGACCGGCCGCGCCAGTCCGCGAGACCTCAGCTTTTTGGCCCGCACGTTGCGGACGCTTCCCATCATCAAGGCCAAATTGACCGCCCGCGCCGCGGTGCTGCTCACTCGGCTGGAAGGGGAGATCGATCTTTGCCCCGACGTGCGCGCCCAGCTCGACGCGGCCTTGGAAGACGATTGCCCTCTCGTGAGCCGCGATGGCGGTTTCATCCGTCCCGGTTTTAGCGCTGAGTTGGACAACCTGCGCGAGTTGGCGGCGGGCGGCAAACAATGGATCGCCCGTTACCAGGCGGAAGAAAGCCAACGCACCGGCATCCCGAACCTCAAGGTCGGCTTCAACCAGGTTTTTGGTTATTACCTGGAGATCACGCACACACACCGCGAGAAAGTGCCGGCCACGTACATTCGCAAGCAGACGGTGAAGAACGCCGAACGTTACATCACGCCGGAATTGAAAGAATACGAAGAGAAGGTGCTCGCGGCCGACGAGAAGGCCAAAGAGCTGGAGCACGAGCTATTTCTTGAGCTGCGCGAACTGGTGGGCGCCGCGGCGCGGCGGCTGCGCGGCACGGCGGCCGCGCTGGCTCAGACCGACGTTTTGGCGGCGCTGGCGGAGCTGGCTCGCGACCGCGGCTATTGCCGGCCGACGATGGTTGCCGAGCCGCTGCTTTCGATCGCGGAGGGGCGTCATCCGGTGCTCGACGTGCGTTTGCCCGCCGGCACTTTTGTGCCCAACGACGTTTCCGCTTCGGCCGACGAGGGCTTGATGTTGCTCATCACCGGGCCAAACATGGCGGGCAAAAGCACGTACATTCGCCAGGTGGCGCTCATCTCGCTGATGGCGCAGATGGGCAGTTTTGTGCCTGCCCGGCAGGCGACGCTGGGCGTGGCCGACCGCATCTTCGCACGCGTGGGCGCCAGCGACGAACTGGCTCGCGGTCAGAGCACCTTCATGGTGGAGATGACGGAGACC
>DASVHB010000097.1:0-3336 GCA_036379195.1 Pirellulales bacterium | reverse complement strand
TAATGGTGCTTGGTGATGCCGCGGCAGACCTCGACGATGGGAGTTTCTTGAAAGGCGTCGCTGCCGATGACGCTCGTCTTCACCTGTCCGGTGATCGCGATCAGCGGAATGCTGTCGAGCTTAGCGTCGGCGATCGACGTGACCAGGTTGGTGGCGCCCGGCCCGCTGGTGGCCATGCAGACGCCGGGCTTGCCGGTGCTGCGGGCATAGCCTTGGGCGTCAAAGGCGCCACCCTGCTCATGCCGCGGCAACACTGTGCGGATGCGGTCTTTAAACTTGGTGAGCGACTGGTGCAACGGCATGCTCGCCCCGCCCGGATAGGCGAAAATCACCTCAACTTTGTGGCGGATGAGCGATTGGACAAGAATATCGGCGCCGCAAGCCAACTGGCCGGCGGTCGATTTGGCGGTGGTGGTCATCGGTGTTCCGGTGGAAAACGTCGTAACGGCTTGCAATATCATACCATACGGACCGGTGGTTCGGCTGGCAACCGGGAGATCACGCTAGGGACACTTTGGGCGCCGGCGTGAGACGATGCCGATGGATCGCCGCCGCGCTGGAGTGGGCACGGGCGGCCGATGCGGCGCGTAAAAAGGAAGGGGCCGATCCTAAGAAGCATCCGGACCAGGTTCCCGACTAAATAGCCGCGCGCGACTTCCGCGCAACATCGCCAGATCGCCTTTCGCTGGCGCGCAAGGCGACAATGACAAGACCCGGGCGGCTGTCAGAGACTCACCGCGCGCAAGGTCGAATGAACGAGCGTCTGGTCAACGCCCTCGCCGGCGGGCAGATGCTGGAAGTCGCCGCGCAGCGACTTCAGCGCGAAACGCTCCTGATTGATCTCAGCGGCCGTGCGCACGCCTAGCCGGCGGAAAAGCGGCACGGGCGGACACCAACCTTGCAATGCATGTTGCAACAAAAAGCCGCCCACCAACACCGGCAAAACCAGAAACTTGCGGCTTACCAGGGCCGAAAGGCCCAGCCCGATCAAGGCCACGCTGGCGGCGTTCGCCTCCAGCACCCGTTCGATGTCCCACTCGCGGTCCAGCTCGGCCAGGCGGCGGTCAATCGCCGCTCGACCTTCGCGGGCATAGCGGGCCACGTTCGCCTCGGTTTGCCGGCGGATCGCGGCGTTGTAGCGGTCGGGCGTATGTTGCGGAACTCGCTGGTCAGTGGATGGCAGCATGGGTAAATCCTCCTGATGGGTCCGCGCCCATCAGGGGCACAATGCGTGCCAGTCAAAAGAATAAAAATCCACGCCCGGCCGAAAGAGGAAAGTGGCGTCCATGCCAATAAGACCCTCCATGGAATCTTGCTTTCCCAAACCGGGTGACATTTAGGCGGGAGAAAACAGCCTACTCTCGTGCCGGGCGTGGGGCGCTGGATGCGCGTGTTTTTGAATGCTCCTTTAACTAGACAGATGGTCAAACAAGCGACGGAACTTAGGCATCTGCTCCTCCAGATAAGCCAGCCAAGCCTTGGGGTTCCAGATTTCGACGCAGACGGCCCCGCCCACCACCATCACCTCGCTGCCAGGATCGGCCCGCAAGAACTCGCGGAAACCTTCGGGCACCAGCAAACGCCCGCGGGCGGCCAACTGCACCGAGCGATGCCGCGAGGAAAGAAGCCGCCCCAACCGTTGTACTTGTTCGAGTTTGCCGTCGAGCTTGCCAGCCCGGATTTTGGCCTGCACCAGCGCCGTGCCCGCATCTAGCTTTGCTTGCCAATTCGACGCATTCCATAAGCTCAAACATCCCGGCCGCTCTTTAGCAAGGATGCACTCCTTCTGCTCGCCCCCGAGAGCCGTCACAAACTCGGCGGGTAGCGCCAAGCGGTAACGCTCGTCCAAGGTGCGAGGAAACTCGCCAACGATTAACTCAGGCGTGTCGGGCATCGGCAGCTCTGGCACCGTCAGACGGAAGCTCGTCCAGGCGTCTCCGTTCCCGAACACACTCTTTGTACGGTTATGGGCTTATTTCCCACATTCCAGCTAACCTTCTGGCTGGCTAGGGCGTAAAACCCACGAAGAGAAGTCTAGCAACTTCCCCCGGCCTTGCAACACTCCCGGCCGAAAAACTAGAAAATTGTGGTGCGGGCTCTCCCAGACCCTGTTTTTTCCGGTGAAATACGCCTATGAACCCTCGTCATGGAAGCTTGTTTTTTCTGGTCCTCGTGCTGGTTCAGGTGTTGGCCGCCCGGCCCGCCCTGGCCTGGAACCACACCGGGCACATGGCCGTGGCCAAGCTGGCCTATCGCCGCCTCGCCCGGAAAGAGCGTGCAGAGGTCGATGCCTTGTTGCGAGCACATCCGCATTATCAACGGTATCTGGCGGCGGACCGGCCCGCCGAGATTTCTGAACAGGAGTGGGTGTTTTTGCGGGCGGCCACCTGGCCCGATTGGGTGCGCGGCAGCCGACAACATCACGAGCACGATCTGCACCAATATCACCACGCCAGTTGGCACTACATCAACAAGCCGTATGTCGGCCGCGACGCCGGCGAGTTCAATGCCCGTTCGCTCGAGCCGAAGGCGCCCAATGCGGTGACCGTGCTGGGTGAATCGAGCCAGATCGTGGCGGGGCGCGGCGGCGCCGACGAAAAGGCGATCCGGCTTTGTTGGATCATCCACCTGGTGGGCGATCTGCATCAGCCGCTGCACTGCGCGACGTTGATCTCGCGACATTACCCGCCGCCGCACGGCGACGACGGCGGCAACCGCCTGGCGATCCGCCCGCACAAGCACCCCGAGCGGCTGCACACCTATTGGGACCGGCTGCTGGGCACCAGCACGCACGCCAAGGCGATCGACCGGCTGGTGGAACGCATCGAAGCGTCGGCGGCGCGCGACGCCGAGTTGGCCGAGCAAATGCGCGTCCATACCACGTTCGATTCGTGGGCCGACGAGGGATTACAAGCGGCCATCGAACATGCTTATCTCAACGGGCGCTTGCCGCTGGTCGATTACCAGGAAGTCGAGCGCGGCGAGATTCCGGCCAGCGAGGCGCCGGTGTTGCCCGCCGGCTATGGGGCCGACGCGCGGGCGTTTGCTCGCCGCCAAGCGGCCTTGGCCGGGCGGCGGTTGGCGGCGCTGTTGAGCGAATTGTTGCGCTGAACGGTAATTCCACCGCAAAACGTCTGTAGGGAACGCCCTCTGTGGCGTTCCGTGAACTGCGAATTGAGGTCGTTTCGCCTGCTGCGGAACGCCACGGAGGGCGTTCCCTAGTGCGCCTGCGAAGGCGTTTGACCAGAAGGGTGGAAGTCCCTTCCAGGCTAACGTTACCGGCCTGTAGTCGATAGTGGTAACTGCGCTTCCGTGAGGAAGGGTGGAGAGCAATCT
>DASVHB010000096.1:0-3893 GCA_036379195.1 Pirellulales bacterium | reverse complement strand
CGGCCCCTGTAGGCGGTCCCTTGGGCATCGGACCCCGCGGGCGAAATGCTCGGGGTTAGCGAAGCGCTGCCCGGCACAAGGCCCGGGGCTACCGGCGTCGAAGCGGCGCTCGCCCCCGCCGGCGATTCACCCCGCGGCACTTCGTCTTGCCAGCGAGGAAGTTTGGCAGCAATCGTTTCGGGCGGCGGCTGCCACCCCGGCGGCGCGGCCACTTGCACCATGCTGCCGCACTTCGGGCAGTTGAGGATCATGCCGATCGCCGCCATGTCGCGCACCTTGAGCCGCGCATTGCAGGTCGGGCAGTGGATCGCAAACAGTTCCACGGCAGCTACTTCTTGATTTCCAGTTCTGGCGGCAACTTGTCGCCACGCTTGGCCACCGCCGAGCGCGTGGTGATATACAACGCCTCTTGGTCGGTCCCTTCCTTGGGCTTGATGACATAAACCAATTTACCTTCCTTATTGGCTTGAAGCATGATCTTCTGCAGAATCTCACTCACCGGCTTGTCGCGCTCGTCGAACGACAGCCGCTGGTTCTTGGTGATGCCCTCCTGCTGAAGGTCGGTGCCCAGAATGACGATCTCGATGCCCAGGTCGCTGCCAAGCTGCTCTACGGTCATGTCGAGCGGATTATTCGGCACGCTAAGCGTAAATGATTTTTTCAGCTTATCGGCGATCGTCTCGGCCTTGGCGGGCTCGACTCGGGCGGGCGCCGCCGCGGGGCCGCCGGTGGTTTCCAACAGCGCCAGATGCGCGCCCAACGCCAGGTTGTGCGCGGCAATCTCGGGCAAGAACGCCCGCAGCACGATCTGCTTGCCCTCGAAGCCCAGGCGCGTGAAGCGATCGACTACTTCCAACTGGTCTCGATAATCCCAGAGAATCGGCTCGCTGTAGTCCGACAACCGCAGGTCGCGCACATACGCGCTCACCTGTTTCGGCAAGCGAGCGATGCGGCGGCGATATTGCTTGGCGATCGCCGCCGAGCCGCCCCCGAAACTATCGTGAATTCGCAACTCCAAGAACAGATTACCCTCGCCGAGGTGGGCGCTCAGCATCGCCGCCTTGGGCAATTCGAGCTTTTGATCGCTGTCTTGAATTTCGAAAAATCCGCGCAGTGGGTCGAGCAGCGGATCGGCAATGAGCGCTTTGCCGCCGCTGAACAAAAAGTTCGGCGCCACCAGCACGGTTAACTGTCGATCGGCGTCGCTCGATTCGGCCAGCACCTCCAGCTCGCGCCGCAAGGGCGGCGGCTGGTCGCGTTGCTTCACCGTCTCTCGCACGTCGGCGGGAGGGGCGATCACCAGAATCTTGCTTTCGCCTTGTTCGGGCACAAAGAACCCGCGGTCGCGCGTCACGTAGATCGTTTGCCCGTCGGCCTCTTCAGCCTTGGCCTCGCCCCAAGCCGCCAACATCTCTTCGGTGACAAATGGCTCGGTGGCACGGGCAACCATGGCCACCCGCGGCGGCCCCGGACTGGCGTCGAGCAGCCCGATGAGCACCGATTCGAGCTGGTCGAGCGTCTTGCCGGTCAGCTTGGGCAATTCTCCGGTCAACCAACCGCTGGTAGCGCCCAGCGTGCGCGGATCGACCAGCTTTTCCCATTCCGGCTGATTGAGCGACTCGGCGGGCCGCAGCGCGACAATCACCTGGCATCCCGCGGCCAGATAAGCCAGGTCGAGCGGCTGACCGTCGGTCGGCGACTGCCAGATGGTGGCCTCGATGCTGCGAATGCCCTCTTGATGTTCACTGGCCGATGCCAGTGGCGCCGTCTCGGACGTTTCGGAGGCAGATGGCGTCAGTGCCGTCGATTTTTCTGCGGCGGCAGTTTCGGCCGAACGGTCGCTATTGGCCGAGGCTTGCTCGCGGGCCGGCTGGTCGCTCCACCACAAAAACATCGCGGTGCCGCCCACCACCAACGCGCCCAGCGCCAACGCGCCGAAGGTGGCCGAAGACTTACCTCGCTTCACACGGCGCGCCGCCAACGGCGTGCCCCCCTCCGCCACAATGGACACGACGGGCGACGCCGGCGCGGCCGTATCGGCGGGCGTCGCAATGGCGGCAGGTGCCGCGAATGCGGCCACCGGGCCGGCGACACCGGTATTCGCCACGCCGGGCACGTGGCCGATCGGTTGCGCATGTGCCACCGCAGGCGCCACGGCGGCCGATGCCACCGGCGCTGGTGCGGCCATGACCGGCGCCGACGCAGTCGCCGGGCGACCTCGCTCGATCTGCTCCAGCCAGGCTTCGTATGCTGGCAGCGTTGGGGCATTCGAGGCGGTGTCGTTTGCCGCGTAAGGCGCCAGGGCCTCGGCCACGGCGCGGGCGTCGGGGTATCTCCGCTCGGGCGATTTTTCGAGCAAATAACCGAGCGCCTGGGCCAGCGGCGCCGGCACTGCGGGGTTTCGCTTGGTGATTGGCGTGGGAGTTTCCTGAGCGTGGCGCGTTTGCTTGTCCGCGGGTGGGCCGCCGGCAAACGGAGCTTCGCCCGACAGCAGTTGGTAGAGCACGCAGCCGAGACTGTAAATATCTCCCCATTGGCTCGCCGCGGCTTCCGACGAAAGCTCCGGCGCTGAATAATCGACCTGCGCCTCGATGCTGGCCGGCGCCGCCGCGGGAGCAAGCGGATCGTCGAGCAGCGGGAATTGCAGCAGCTTGCAGCCTTCGGTTTCGAGCCAGAGATTGTCGGGCCGGATTTGCCCGTGAGCGTGGCCTCGCGCATGCAACGCCGCCAGCCCCAGCGCGACATGCCGCACGATGCGGCAGGCTTCGGCAGTGGCCAGACCTGTTTTGCCGCGGGCTAACCGTTCGGCCAACGACTCGCCCCGCAGATCCTCCAGCACGATAAACTTATAAGCACCAAGATCGGCCAGGTGATAACACTGCGAGATCCGCGGTTGCTGCCGCCCGGCCTGGCGCGCGGCATGCACACGGGGCATCAGCCGCCGCAGGGCGTCGGCGTCTTGCAGCGCCGGCCCGGTGAGGAACCGCAAGCCTACCGGTTGCCGCGTAGCTAGATGCTGGGCGCGAAACAGGCCCGCCAGCCGCCCCGCCTCGATGCGGTCGTAAACACAATAATCGCCATAGAAAAAAGGCCCGGGCCTGCCTGCCAGCAGCACCCTCGCCTGATAGCGGCTGATCTTGTTCGCCTGGACGAGCCATTTGGCCAGCCGTTGCGGATCGCCGGCGGCGTCGGGCTGAGCCTGGGTCGCCTGCTGGGCAACTTGCCGGCATTGTTCCGCCGTCAGCAGCCGACTTTCGGCGAGCAACTTCCACAAATCGGCGACCGAAATCATGGCAATCGAAGGATCATTGTTCCGTTTAGCTCGGAGAGCGCCCGCGCCGTTCTGGGCGGCGACACGACCAACCAATTGTACCGCAGCCGTTCCGCCTTGTGCAAAGAGGCCGGCTGCCCTGGCCCGAGTAGAGTAGCCATCACGCTCCGCGTGATGTCCGGCCTGCGCCACGCTTGCCGCCCCGACTGCCACCGATACTTGCCGCCGCGACTGCCACCGACGGGTGCTGGCAAAGACACCGCCGCTGGCCTGCAACCGGGCGCCTCTCGCGGAGCGAGAGGACTACGGTACGCGCCGACATCGGCACCTTTGGGCCCGTGCTTTGGCGCGTATAGTAGCCATCACGCTCCGCGTGATGTCCGGCCTGCGCAACGCTTGCCGCTGCTACCGCCACCGATACTTGCCGCCAAAGACACCGCCGCTGGCCTGCATCTGGGCGCCTCCTGGGGAGCGAGAGGACTACGGTACGCGCCGGCATCGGGTCCCTCTCGGCCCGTGCCCGGGGCGTACAGTAGCCATCACGCTCCGCGTGATGTCCGGCCTGCGCAACGCTTGCCGCTGCTACCGCCACCGATACTTGCCGCCAAAGACACCGCCGCTG
>DASVHB010000095.1:0-4684 GCA_036379195.1 Pirellulales bacterium | reverse complement strand
CACATCCCCCCGTACCGCTTTTGCTGGCGGTGGTCAGCCGCTATGAAGACGCTCTGCAATGGGCTGCCCAACAAGCCGCGGCGGCTTGGGGACCGATCGCCGATCGCAGCGCGGCCTTTGCCTTCAGTGAAACCGATTACTACCAGAGCACAATGGGCAGCGGGCTGCTCAAGCAGTTTTTTGTGTTCGAGCGACCGATGCCGCCTGAGCGATTGATCGACGTGAAATTACAAAGCAACGCCTGGGAGCAAGAATACGCCCAGGCGGCGGGCCACCCCGAGCCGCGGCCGCTGAACCTCGATCCCGGTTATCTGACAGCGGCCAAGCTGGTGCTCGCCTCGACCAAAGACCATTCGCACCGTCTTTACCTGGGCCGCGGCATCTATGCCGAAGTGACGCTCTATTACCGCGGCGGCCGCTGGCAACCGCGCGATTGGACCTACCCCGATTATCGCCGCGACGATTTCCAGGCGTTCTTCAGTCGCGTCCGCGACGATTGGCAGCGACGCGCGCGGGAGGCCGGCCGTCGGTGAACTGGATTTTGTTGGCAGCGATGGTGCCGGGCTTCGTCGTGTCGACCGCGGCCGCGGCTATCATCCGGCGTTTCGCGCCGAGGTGGGGGCTGATCGATCGGCCCGGACATCGCAAGGTCCACACCACGCCGACGCCTCTGGGCGGGGGGCTAGCCATTTGGCTCGGCGTGGTATTGCCATTTGCCGCCGGGCATCTGGCGATGGTGAGTGCGAGCGAAACGGCGCCGGGCCGATTGATGCTGCCCGGGGGCTGGGCGCTGCCGCCGCAAATTGCCACGCACCTTGGCGGACTACAGCAGCAGGCGCCGCGACTGTGGTTCTTGTTGGCTTGCGGCACCGCGCTGGTGGTTTTGGGGCTGATCGACGATCGGCGAGGGCTTGATTGGCGGCTGCGCATGGCCACGCAACTCGCCATCGCCGCTTTGCTGGTCAGTTGGTGGGAGGGCTGGCGGTTGTCACTTTTTCTGCAATCCGTTTGGCTGACCGGCATACTCAGCGTGCTGTGGATTGTCGGCCTGGTTAATTCGTTCAACATGCTCGACAACATGGATGGGCTGTCGGCGGGCGTGGCGGCCATCGCGGCGGCGATGCTCGCCGCGGTGCTGCTGACGACGCCCAGCCCAATCACCCATCAGCCGCAGCTTTTCGTAAGCGGGTTTCTGCTGGTGCTGGTCGGTTCGCTGCTGGGTTTTTTGTGGCACAACCGCCCGCCGGCGCGGTTGTTTATGGGCGATGCGGGCAGCTATTTCATCGGGTTTTGCCTGGCCACCGCCACGAGCATGGCCACCTTTACCGGCGGCGACTTGCCGCCGCACACCATTTTGGCCCCTTTGTGTATTCTGGCAGTTCCGCTGTACGATACGGTGACGGTCGTCTGGATTCGCCTGCGGCAGGGTCGAAGTCCGTTTGAGGGCGACAAGAGCCACTTCTCGCATCGGCTGGTCGAAATGGGTATGACCAAAGGGCAGGCGGTGTTGACGATTTACCTCACCACCGCCACTTGCGGACTAGGCGGCTTGCTGCTGCACCAGGTAGACGAAGGCGGAGCTTGGATCGTCATTTTGTTGGTAGTCTGCGTATTGACGCTGATTGCGATTCTCGAAACGGCGGGCAGGAAACGTCAACGAGACGAACAATGAACGATTCGATGACGCAGCGACCGCCTGGCGACCAGGCCTGCCACCACGGCTGCTTCCGCGCCGCACCGCCGTCGGCCGCGCGGCACGGTCGTTTGCTGTGCTTCGTCGCCGCGGCGACCGCGGCATTTCTCATCGCGTTTATCGGTCGCTGGTTTCCCTTGGGCGTGCCCGGCCAATGGCATTGGGGACGACTCGACGCCTGGGACCCACCGATGACCACCTGGCTGGCTCTGATGCCCGCGGCGTGCTTCGCCGCGGGGCTAGTGGCCTGGGTCCGCTGGACGATGCAGCGCGTCGAGCGGCGATCGCGGCGGTTTTTCTCGACGGCCATCTTGGGCGTGATGATGCTGGGGGCCGGCTTCCAGTTGTTTCTGGAGATTACCGCTCCCATCGGATTGCGAAAGTGGGGTCTGTTGTATTACGGGTTCCGTGAGACAGCTCGCCACAACTTTTCCGGGCCGGACGACGTTTTGCGTCGTCATGCCCCGCAGATCGCCACCATCGGGCCGAGCCACGCTTCGGCCAATCCGGTGGGCTGGATCTTTACCTATCGCTCGCTGATGACGTTCTATGAATCGTATCCGGGCATCGCAGAAATGGTCTGGCGGCATGAACCGCAGGAGATTGCCTGGATGCTGCGTGAACTTGGCGGCGTGGGAAGAGTCTCGGCGGCGGATCACGCCACCATTACCACGGTGGCCTTCGGAAGTCGCTTCCTCGCGTTGTTGCTGCCGTTGCCCATTGCCTGGCTGGTGGCGCAGCGATTGGGCCGCGGCGCAGCGCTCGCGGCCGCGGCCATTTCGATGTTGATTCCCGTGTCTAGCTTGTTGGCGCCCAATGTCGACACAGTCTATCCCACGTTTGCCACGCTCATTTGGTCGCTGAGCTACTATGGCGCCAACAACGGCTCGTGGCGGGCCGCAGGCGCGGCGGGCATGCTGGTCGGCTTGGGAATGCTTTACTCGCTTTGTTTTCTGACGGTCGGTGCGTTGGCGGCGCTGCTGGTGACGTTGTGCGCATTTCAAGGTAGCCGACCCACCGCGGCGTCGGTGGCCGCCGCCCTGGCTGGCTGCCTCGTGCCGTTGGCCGTAATCGCGCTGTACGGCCATCACTTTTGGGAAACCTGGCAAATCAACCTGGCCAAAAACCACGAGTTCAACCGGTATAGCGGCTGTTCTTATGCGGTTTGGGTTGGAGTGAACCTGCTGGAGTTCGCTGTTGCCATAGGCGTTCCGGCGGCGTTGCTGCTCGCGGCCCGTACGCTAGGCGCTCTCCGCTCGGCGATCTCGGGCCGGGCGGTCGATCCGCTGCTCACGGCCTGGCTGGCGATCGTCGCGTTGCTCGACCTGGCTGGAATGAATCTGGGCGAAGTTTCTCGGCTGTGGCTGTTTCTGATGCCGGTCGGGGTTGCTCTGGCAATCGAGCCGCTAGCGCTGGCGGCCAAGCATGCACGCGGTATGGTGGTTTGCTTGTTGCTGTTGCAGGCGGCCGAGTGCGCAGTCATTTCACGCGAATTGCTGCTGGTCAGCCCGTGGCCCACCCACAGCACGTTGCAGGCTTATCTGGGCGAGGGCAACCGCCAATGGGCCACGCTGCGCCGATTGACCGAAGACGAATTCCTCCGCAGGCAGCAACGGACCGGAGACGAACGATGAACGACGCCGCAAGCGAACATACCCCATCAGCATCCGCGGACGAGCGCTCCGAAAACGGGCCGGCCAGCTCCTCGTTTGCTCTGCGCCACGGGCTGTTGCTGGCCGCCGCGGCGGTGGCAACGATGCTTTTTACCCTGGCCTTCATCGGCCAATGGTTTCCGCTGGGCGTGCCGGGCGAGTGGCATTGGGGGCGGCTGGGCCCGTGGGATCCGCCCATCACTTCATGGATCGCTCTTTTACCGGCAGCGGTTTTTGCCGCCGGACTGGTTGGCTGGGTGCTTTGGACCTTGGGCCGTGTCGAAACCGCGTCGCGACGGTTCTTCGCGTCGGCAGTGCTCGGCGTGACCGTGCTCGGCGGAGGCTTTCAGCTATTCCTGGAAGTCACTGCTCCAACCAGCCTGCAAAAGTGGGGGGTATTGTATTACGGCGCTCGGGCCGCGGCCCGTTATGGCTTTTCCGATCCTGGCACGCTGCTGCGCGATCACGCCGAGGTGATTTCCACCTTCGAGCCGAACCATGTTTCGGTTAATCCGGTCGGCTGGGTATTGGTCTACCGCTCATTGATGACGTTTTACGAAGCCCATCCGGCGGTTGCCGAAGTCGTTTGGCGGCGTGAACCGCACGAAGTGGCATGGATCTTGCGCGAGATCGGCGGTGTGGGGCAAACTTCCGCCGCCGATCACGCTGCCATCACCACCGTCGCTTTGGCTAGCCGGTTTTTGGGCCTGCTGATTCCCTTGCCGATTGCCTGGTTCGTGGTGCAGCGTTATGGGCGTTCGGCGGCGATTGTGGCTGCCGCCGCGGCGCTGCTCATTCCGGTTGCCAGCTTGTTGGCGCCAGTGCCCGACACGGTTTATCCCACGTTTGCCAGCTTGATTTGGGCGCTGAGTTATCATGCCGCGCGGAACCGCTCTTGGTGGGCGGCCGGTGCGGCGGGAGTGCTGGTTGGCGTCGGAATGCTCTTCTCGCTTTGCTTTGTGGTGGTCGCCGCGCTCGCGGCCGTGATGGTTGCCTTGCAGGCGGCGCAAGGTAGTCGTCCGAGTTGGGCATCGATCATCGCCGTGGTGGCCGGCTGGCTCATACCGTTGGCGATCATGGCTGTTTGCGGCCATCGGGCCTGGGACACCTGGCAAGTGAACCTGGCGAAGAACCGCGAGTTCAACTTCTATTCCGGCTGCAGCTATGGGGTATGGGTGGTGGTGAACCTGCTCGAATTGGCTGTGGCGCTCGGTCTGCCGCTAGCCCTGCTGCTGCTGATTCGCTCAGTCGCCGAGGTGCGCGGGCTGATCGCCCGCCGCGGGGCCGATCCATTGCTGCTTGCGTGGCTGGGCATCGTGGCGCTGCTCGATGTGTCGGG
>DASVHB010000094.1:0-7405 GCA_036379195.1 Pirellulales bacterium | reverse complement strand
CGCGCCCTGGAACTCCATGCGTCCCACCATCGGCGCGAAAAAACCATACGACGCCAAAATGCCCAAAAACGTCCCGACCAGCGCGGCGCCCACCTTATGGCCGATTTCCTCGACCGGGCCGTCGATGGCCCCCATCGTAATCACGATGCCCAGCACCGCCGCCACAATGCCGAAGCCGGGCAAGGCGTCGGCCGTCTTGGAGAGCACGCTGATCGGGGCATGATGTTCTTCTTCGATCACTCGCAACTCGGTTTCGAGCAGGGCTTCCAGTTGTTCGGCGTTCGCGGTGCCTTCGATCACCGGCGACAGTGCGCCGCAGATGAACTCGACCACATGATGGTTGGCGGCCAGCTTCGGGTATTTATTGAAGATCGTGCTCTGGTGCGGATCGGAAACGTGCGACTCCAGCCCCAGCATGCCGTCGCGCCGGGCGACCTGCATGATGTCGTACAGCAATCCGAAGAGGTCGCGATAGGCGTTCTTGTTGAACGGGGCGCCTTTCATGGCCTGCATCACGCCGCGCGCCAGGTCGCCCAGGACTTTTTTGGGCGACATCATAATCAGCGCGCCCATCGACGCGCCGCCGATGGTGACGATTTCGGCGGGGTGAATGAGCGCACCAATGTGGCCGCCCGACCACACAAAGCCGGCCAGCACGCACCCCGTCACCACCACACAACCCACAATGACAATCATGGCAATACGGAACCTTAAGTACGGTGACGAATGGGCCCGGCGTCATCTTGTCCCCAAGTGCGAGGACAAGCGATGCCGTGCCAACGTTATTTAGCTTGCAAACCAGTTTCGTGCCGAAAGAGCGGCGCGCCGGCGGTAGCGTCTATGACGGACATGCCACATGCGCCGGCTATCCCGATCGCTCGATTCGCTCGCGCCTCAGATCACACCGCACATCGCGGCGAAGCCTAGGCATTGAGACACCCGTGCTCACTACGCTGACCTAGGTTTTCAAAGAATATCGAGCCTGATGCCTGCCGCCTTCGCCCATGCCCACTGAAGCAATTCTCTTGATGGTTTGCAGCGCCACGGCGTTGACGCTCATCAGCGGTGTGGCGTGGCTGGTGAACCGGCGGCAGACCCGCGGGCGACGGCGCGCGAGCGCCTGGTCGCTCGCGGCGCTTCGACACCGGGCCACCAGCCGCCAGGCGGTCTGGTCGCTGGGTGGTGTGCTGCTGGCGGTCTGCGCGGTTTGGTGGGCCACCCATTGGCACAACCGCCAAACACCGGCAGACGGCGAAAAAACCGAGCTTACTCAGGGCGTCGCCGGCGAAGGTGGCAACGGCGAAGTGGTTGCATTCGATGCGTCGATCGATCCGGCCGCGCGCCAAAAAATGCTCGCCGAGCGTTGGCAGCGGGGCCTGCCGTTGTTGGCGATCATCGGCCTCGCGGTGGCGGCCTGGGTGGGATTGGCCCACTCAGGTCTTCTTGAGCAACGCCAGCGTAGCCGCGTTCATTCGGTCCGCACTCGAACGTGATGATTATTCGCGGAAGCGATGCTGGCGGCGAAAGTGCGTGGGCGTCGAGCCGGTCTCTTGGCGAAAGACGATCGACAGTTGTCGCGAATCGGTAAAGCCCGCACGCACCGCCACCAGCGACATGGGCATATCGGTATCGGCCAACAGCGCCTTGGCCCGCTCTAGATGAGCGCGGCGGATTTCCTGCCCGATGCCGCGTTGCAGGTGGCGGCGAAAGCGGCGTTCGAGCGAACGGCGCGAGGCGGCCACCGCCCGCACCACGTCGCCTACGTCGATGGCTTCGCTTGCGTGGTCGCGAATGTAGCGCACCGCCGCCGAGACATCGCCATCGCCGATGGCCTGAATGTCGGACGATTGCCGCACGACCAGGCGCACGGGCGGCAGCTCTAGCCGCGATGTTTCCAAGCGCTGCCGGCGGATCAGCCGTTCGAGCATGACCGCCGCTTCGTAACCGATGCGCGGGCCGGGCAACTGCACGCTGGAGAGCGAAGGCCGGGCCAGGTCGCAGAGCAGGTCGTCGTCGTCGACGCCGACCATCGCCACCTGGTCGGGCACGTGCAATCCCAAGTGCCGGCAATACTCCGAGACTTGAACTCCCTGGCTATCGTTGCTGGTCAGAATGCCGACCGGCGTGGGTAGCGACTTCAGCCAGGTCAACAACGAGGGGTTCCAGCGCCACAGCCCGTTCAGCTCGCTAGGCCGCCGCACGCGATCGTGGAACACAGCCACGCGGTGGCCGAGCCGCTCGATCTGGCTACGAAAGCCAGCCTCGCGGCCGAGCGAAAAAGCGTGCTCGACATACCCGACGAAAGCGAAATGGCGCAGGCCGCGCTCCAGCAAGTGTTCGGCGGCCAGACGGCCGACCGCCTGGTGATCGACGACCACGCGCGGGAATCGCAGCTCTGGCAAGACGCCCGACACGTTCACCACCGGCTTGCGCAAGGCACGCAGACCGGCGGCCAGCTCCGGGGTGAATACGTGAGCAATGAAGCCGTGCTGCGTTTTCACCAAAGGCGAATTCAACGCGCGGCGGTCGGGAGCGATCGGCGTGAGCACCCAGTGGGGCCGCTCGGCGGCCAGCGTTTTCACTCCGTGCAAAATGTCGCGATAAAACGCGAGGCCATAGCCCAACACCAGCCCGATGCGCAGCAGCTTCATGCAACCCAGTTTAGTCGGTTGCCGCAAAATAGCAAAAGATTTACGCAAACAAGCATCCTCATCCACGCCTCTCGCGGCACACTAGACAGTGACGCGAATCACCGGTTCTTCCTGGAAGAGGCACTCCATGAAATCGAGTCTGCGTGTCGTGGCCAGCAAAACGGCCTGGGTTGCTTATTTATCTCTAGTACTCTGCGGCCGCGGTGCGGCCGAAGATCCCGACGCCGAGACCCGCGCCGGCTGGCAAAATCTGGCGAAGCACGGCAACGGGTTGATCGTCTGGGAATCGAACCGCACCGGGCGTTGGCGTATCTTTCGCCGCCAGCTCGACGGCTCGGGCCTGCGGCAGCTCAGCCCCGATGAAGAAGGCCGCGAGCACTATTGCCCGCACCTCTCGCCCGACGGTACGCGACTGGTCTATCTCAGCTACCCGGTGGGCACCGACACCTACGACCACCGGCCGCCGCAGCCCATGCCGCTCTATCTGCTGTCGACCGAAGGCGGGGCCCCCAAGCTGCTGGCGCAGGCGCGAGATTATTACGAAGACCGGGCCGCCGTGTGGCTCGACAACGACCGGCTGGCCTATATCGACGGCGAAGGGTTCACCTGCGAATTGGATTTGCGATCGGGCAAGAGCGAGCGGCTGACGAACAGCGGTATGAAAGGCAGCAACTGGGGCCAAGGCGGATATCTGATCAACGCCGCCAAAACCCACGCCACCGGTGGCCAGCCCACGTTCTCGCTCTACGACGCGAAAAAGCGATTAGTGATCGGCCAGAACGTGCTGGGTGGTTGCCAGCCCTATTTCACGCACGACGGCCGCTGGGGCTTTTGGATGGGCGGCGCCGGCGGGCCGATCAACCGCATCGACTTGCGCACGCGCCAAGTCGCGCCGATGCTGGCCGCCAACGATCCGCGCATGCCCCAAGGGCGCGCCTATCTCTATTTCCCCATGGTTTCGCGCGACGGGCGGTTCTTCACCTTCGCCGCTTCGCCCAACCAGCACGACCACTTCAAATCGGATTACGACGTGTTTGTCGCCCGCCTCGATCCGGAGCGCCTGGAAGTGATCGAGCGGCCGGCACGTTACACTTTCGACCCCCACAACGATCGGTTCCCCGATGTCTTCGCGGCCAGCTCGACGACGCAAGTCGCTCGCCGGCCCGATCCGCCGCCGGCCGCGAAATCGCCAGGTGCAAAGGCAAGCTGGCCGTCGAACGAAGCGGGACTCGTGTATCGTTTCCAGACAGCCGAACAGCCGAACCTCGTGCCGGCGGGCGACGGGCCTCCGCGGAGCTTCGCCCTGGCGCCGCGCGGACGCGCACGGCTGAACGGCCATCAGGGGTTGGTGCTCACCGGCGGGGCCTACGTAGTGCAAGACGCCGACCAGGCGCTGCTCGAAGCCTGCCGCCGCAGCGGCCAATTGACGATCGAAGCGGTGATCGAGCCGGACGACCTCAAGCAGAACGGACCCGCCCGGATTGTCACGTTCTCGTCGAGTGCGGGCGAACGGAATTTCACGCTTGGCCAGCAAGACGACCGCCTGATCTTTCGGCTCCGCACGCCGGCGACGGGCCTCAATGGCGTCCAGCCCGAAGTGAGCTTGTGCCACATCGCCGCCGGACAGCCGCAACACGTGGCGGTGACCTATCGGCCCGGCGAGATGGTGGCTTACGTCAATGGCAAAGAGGCCTATCGGGGCGGCGACGTCAAAGGCGATTTCAGCAATTGGTCGCCGCACCATCTCTTGTTCGGCGATGAGTGGGATGGCGCCCGCGATTGGGGCGGTGTGCTGGAGGGCGTGGCGATCTTTAGTCGAGCGCTCGACGCGGAGGAAATCCGCCGCGATGCCGCGGACTATCTGGGTTTGATCAAATCGCGCTCGCCCGTGCCGCGGATCGCCGTCGATGCCGAATTGGTCGCACGTTCACCGTTGCCGACGCTCGAAGAAATCAAGCCTTACCGCTCGGCGCTGGCCGTCTATAAGTATCGCGTGTCGGGCGACGTGCCCAAGGCGCTCGACGGCCAACGCGACGTGCTCGTCGCGCACTGGGCGCTACTCGACGGACAAACGGAACCGATCGGCGGTTGGCGGCCGGGCATGAAAACGCGGCTCGTGCTGGAGCCGCTGGAATACAACGCGCAATTGCAACGCTACGTGACCAAAGATGCGTTCGAGTCGGATGATGATCTCGCGCGGCCACGATATTACGATGTTCGGCCCTAAAAATGGTCTTTAGCTCCCACCTGTTCGTCTTCTACTTCCTGCCGCTGTCGCTGCTGGCGTACTACGCGGCGCCGCGGCGCGGTAAGCACCTGTTGCTCACGCTGCTGAGCTACGTGTTCTATGGCTGGGCCAACCCGCTGTTCGTGGTGTTGATGTTCGTCTCGACGGTCATTGACTACGTGTGCGGGCTCGTGCTGGTGGGGCGCTGGCCGGGCTGGAGCAACGACGACGCGCCGCCGCTGCCGCCCGGCGGCCCGCGCTCTGCCTGGCAAAAGCTGGCCCTGACCGCGTCGATCTGCTCGAACCTTTCGCTGCTCGGCTTTTTCAAATACTTCAACTTCGGCCTCGATTCGTACAACGCCCTGGTCGGCTCGCTCGGTTGGGAGGGCGGCCAGTGGGACACCTTCTTGCGCATCACGCTGCCGCTGGGCATCAGCTTTTACACCTTCCAGTCGATGAGCTACTCGATCGACGTCTATCGCGGCGACGCACGGGCGATTCGCAATTTCACCGACTTTGCCTGCTACGTGGCGATGTTTCCCCAGCTTGTGGCCGGGCCGATCATTCGCTTTCAAGACGTAGCCGACCAGTTGCGCGAGCGCACCTATTCTGCCGAGAAATTTGCCCGGGGGGTGGCGTTCTTTTCGTTCGGCATGGCCAAAAAGATTTTGCTGGCCAACGCCTGCGGCAAAGTGGCCGATGTGGCGTTCGACGCCGGCTCGGTCGACACGCTGGAGGCCTGGGCCGGGCTGCTCGGCTACGCCTTTCAGATTTATTTCGACTTCAGCGCCTATTCCGACATGGCGATCGGCCTGGGCCTGATGTTTGGTTTCGTGTTCGCCAAGAATTTCGACTCGCCCTACCAGGCCGAATCGCTCACCGATTTTTGGCGGCGATGGCACATTTCGCTCTCGACCTGGCTGCGCGATTATTTGTACGTGCCGCTGGGAGGCAATCGACGCGGCCCCGCTCGAACCTATGCCAATCTGGCCACGGTGATGGTGCTGGGCGGGCTGTGGCACGGCGCGTCTTGGAATTTCGTGATCTGGGGCGCCATCCACGGTACGATGCTGGCTTTCGAGCGGACGCAAGGCAAAGAGAGCTTTTATCGCCGGTTGCCGGCACCGCTGCGGACGCTGCTCACGTTCGTCATCGTCTGCTTCGCCTGGGTCTTTTTCCGCGCCGAGACACTGCCGCGGGCGCTGGAATACTGCCAGACGCTCATCGGCCTGGGCGCGCCGGGGCCGGGCGCGGGGCTGATTGCCGGCATCATCTACCAACCCTATTACCTGGTGGCGTTGGCCGCGGCCGCGGCAACCACCTGGTGGGCGCCGCAAACCTGGGATTTCACCCGCCGCATCACCCCGGCCAAAGCCGCTCTGACGTTCGCCGTGCTCGGCCTATCGCTGCTGCTGCTCACCACGCAAACATACAACCCGTTTATCTATTTCATCTTTTGAAATGCCATCTTCACCGCCGCTGAGCCGCGAAGAAATCGCCAAGCTCGAAATCGGCCACACCGAAATCGCCGTTTGGCTGGCCCGCACGATGACGGCGGCCTTCCTTTTTGCGCTGTTCGCCGTGCCGCTGCTGCACGAAATGACTGCTGCGGACGATGGCGAGAGCCGGACGCTCGCCGCCTGGCCGCGCTGCTGCCAGATCTTCACCACGTTGCCTGACCTGGCAGTCGCCTTTCAGCAGTCGGAAGGCGACCTGTGGCAGCGCACGCTGGCGGCCAACGCCCGTCTGTTGAAGAACATCGACTTGTACGAGAGCGGGTTGAAAGACGAATCGGTGCTCGTTCAGCGCTTGCTTTGCCCGACGCAGTATTGTCTGAGCAAGTGGGGCCGGCTGGGCAATGAAAAAGCCTATTTGGGTCACGAGGGCTGGTTGTTCTATCGGCCCAGCGTCGATTACGCCTCCGGCCCGGGGTTTCTCGATCCGCGCATCTTGGCGAAGCGTTCTCAGGCTGGTAAGCCCTACGCGGCGCCACCTCAGCCCGACCCGCGCCCGGCCATCGGCGAATTTGCCCGGCAACTGCGCCGCCGCGGCATTACGTTGCTGCTGGTGCCGGCGCCCGGCAAAGTCAGCATTCACCCCGAGCGGCTGTCGTCGCGCTGTACAGCCGCGTCCGAACCGTTGCAAAACGATTCGTTTGCGCGCTGGAAGCAAGAGATCGAGCGCGAGGGCGTGCTGGTGTTCGATCCGGCGCCCGTCCTGCACGAGCTGAAATTGAAGACGGGCCGCGATCAGTATTTAAAGACCGACACGCATTGGACCGCCGCGGCCGCCGTGGCGGTGGCTCAAGAACTGGCCCGATTCATTGAGGCGCGAGCGCCGCTGCCGGCGCGGGCCGCGGTGCGGTACCGCGCCCGGCGGCGCGTCGCCAGCGGCGTCGGCGACATCGCCGCCATGCTGCGGTTGCCAGACGATGCCGAACTTTGCCAACCCGAAACGGTCGAGATTCGCCAGATCGACGCCGCCGACGGCACGCCGTGGCAGCCCGACGCCTCGGCCGACGTGCTGC
>DASVHB010000093.1:0-3196 GCA_036379195.1 Pirellulales bacterium | reverse complement strand
CGTTGGCCCGCGGGTCGCCTTTGTCGGGCGTCGAGTTCGGGGGAAGATGCCGGTTCGCGGCATCCGAGCCAGCGGCCTGCGATTGTAAGAATCGTCGGGCCGCTTCGGTTTCATACGTGGCCGGATCGCGGCGAAGCGCGCAACGATAGATCAGCCTAATTTGAGCGAGTTCGTCCGTCTCGGCCTGATCGGTTACCCTCTCGGCCAACGCCTGAGCCGCCGACACCGCAAGATCGGAGTTCATCAGCACCAGGGCCTGCGGCGCAGTCGTCGAGACGCCGCGCCGCGGGCAGCTTGCCTGCATATCGGGTCGATCAAAAGCCTCGAACAACGGGTAGCGCAGGTTGCGCCGCACGAACAGATAAATGCTGCGTCGGAGGTGTTCTTCTTCGTTGGGGCTGGTTTTCCACTGGCCGGCCAACAGAGCGCCCTGTACTTCGGCAGGCAGTGGGGCCATCACGCCCGGCCCACCGCGGCTGCTGCTCAGGCGGCCGGCGGCCGCCAACATCGCATCGCGAATGGCCTCGCCTTCCAAGCGGCGGCGGTTGGTGCGGCTCAGCCAATGGTTATCGGGGTCCGCGGCGACGGAACGCCGCAGCCGCACGCGAGCTTCACGGGTTTGGTCTTCGCTCCACTCGGGCGATTCGGCCCGGCTGGCTTGCTGATAAGCGGCCGACGTGACCAGCAGGCGGTGCATCTGTTTCATGCTCCAACCACGCGCCACAAGCTCGGTCGCCAGCCAATCGAGCAATTCGGGATGCGTGGGCGAATCACCCATCAGGCCAAAATCGCCTGGCGTCCGGCAGAGACCCTCGCCGAAATGGTGTTGCCAAAGCCAATTCGCCAGCACTCTCGTGGTCAGCGGATGATCGGGCCGGATGAGCCAGCGAGCCAGCGCCGCGCGCCTGCCTGCCCCAGCGGGCGCAAGCGTGTCGCCCCAGGAATTGGCGATGCGGGGAAAGGCCGGCTCGACTTCAGGCCCTGGCCGGCGAAAATCGCCCCTGATCATCAGGTGACTGGTCGAGGCCGCGCCGCTCTCGCGCACCACGCGACCGACCGGCGGCGTTTTGAACAATTCGGCGGTCTCGAACACCGCCCGCAGCCGATAAAAATCGGCCTGGCTGATCGGGTCGTATTTATGATCGTGACACTGAGCACAGCCTACTTGCAGCCCGAGGAACACCGACCCGACCGTGGAGGTAATCTCGTTGAGCACGTTGTGCCGCCGCTCATCGGACAGGTTGATGTCGGGCATGTCGGGTCCCGCCAACAGAAAGCCCGTGGCCTGGGCGGCCTGCGCATCGCCGGGGCGCAGCTCGTCGCCGGCGATCTGCAACGCAATGAACTCGTCAAGCGGCAAATCGTGGTTCAAGGCGTCAATCACCCAATCGCGATACCGCCAAGCATCGGGGCGCAGCTTGTCGTGCTCGAAGCCGTCAGTTTCGGCGAAGCGCGCCAGGTCGAGCCAATGCTGAGCCCAACGCTCGCCATAGGCGGGCGAAGCCAGCAGACGGTCGACAAGACGCGCGTAGGCGTCCGGTGAACGATCAGCAACAAAACTCGCGACGTCGTCGGGCGTGGGCGGCAAGCCGGTCAGATCGAACGAAACGCGGCGCAAGAGCGTGACTCGGTCGGCTGGCGGCAGCGGCGCGAGCTGCTCTTGTTCGATCCGCGCGAGAATGAACCGGTCGATGGGGTTGAGCGGCCACGCCGCATCGACGACGGCCGGCGGCACGGGCCGCACCAGCGGCCGGAACGCCCAATGATCGCGGTCGGCGTCGGTAATGGGTTCTTCGTTGACCGTCGCGGCGTCGTCCGCCTGAGCAGCAGAGGCCGTTACCAGCAACAAGATCAGAAGTCGAAAGGCGAGTGACATCGTTCAGGACAGGATCTCGGTAACGACGCGCCCGGCGACGTCGGTCAATCGTTCGTCGCGGCCGTTGTGAAAGAATGTCAGCCGCGTGTGATCGAGTCCGAGCAAATGCAGAAGGGTGGCGTGCAAGTCGTGAACGTGCACTTTGTCTTGCTCGGCCCGCAGGCCCAACGGGTCGGTGGCGCCGTAGGCAATTCCGCCGCGCACACCGCCGCCGGCCAGCCACATCGAATAGCCCCACGGGTTGTGGTCGCGGCCGGTGCCCGACTCGCTCATCGGCATGCGTCCGAACTCGCCGCCCCAGATGACCAGCGTGTCTTGCCAGAGGCCGCGGCGTTTGAGATCTCGCAGCAGCCCGGCGATGGGCTGATCGGTGCGGCGGCACATCTGGCCGTGGTTTTTGAGCACGTCGTTGTGAGCGTCCCAACCGTTGGTATCGCCCGCGTACAGTTGCACGAAACGAACTCCGCGCTCGATCAGCCGTCGCGCCAGCAGGCACCGCGTGCCAAATTCGTCGGTATCTTTGTGGCCGATGCCGTAGAGTCGGCGTGTCTCGTCGGTCTCCCGCGACAGATCGACTAACTCGGGCGCCGCCACCTGCATGCGAAAGGCCAGTTCATACGCGCCGACCCGCGCGGCTAATTGGTCATCGTTCGCTCTCGCGGCCAGGTGCTCGGCATTGCGCTGCTGCAAAAAGTCGAGCATCGCCCGTTGCCGCTCGGCCGAGATTCCGGGCGGGGGACGCAAGTGAACAATCGGATTGGCCCCGGCTCGCAGGGGCGTCCCTTGATGCGTGGCCGGCAAAAAGCCATTGCCCCACGCCGGTGGGCCGCCCTTCAAGCCTCCGCCCGGATCGGGCAGCACCACAAACGCCGGCATGTCACGATTTTCGCTTCCCAGGCCATAGCTGACCCAACTGCCCAGGCTCGGCTTGCCCGTCAAGATCGTGCCCGTGTTCATCTGATAGACCGACTGCGGATGATTCACGCTATCGCCGTGACAACCGCGCAACACGCATAGGTCGTCGGCTAACCCGGCAATTTCGGGCAGCAGGTCGCTGATCTCCAGGCCCGACTGGCCGCGAGGGCGAAGCGGTCGCACCGCGGGCAGCAGCGGGTTTGCCGCCACCTTGCGGCGCGTCATCACCATGCCGTAGCTTTCCGGCAGCGGCTCACCCGCGTATCTGTCTAATTCGGGCTTGGGATCGAACAAATCGACGTGGCTGGGCCCGCCATGCATGAATAGAAAAATCACTCGGCGAGCGCGGGGCGTGAAGTGCGGCGGTTGCGGCCCCGACGTCGCATTTGCGCCTGCGTCTTCGCC
>DASVHB010000092.1:0-4388 GCA_036379195.1 Pirellulales bacterium | reverse complement strand
CGAAGACCGCCATCTCCTTCCAGAACTTGCTCTTCGAGAGGGCCTCGATCAACTGGCCCAGGGCCAGGTCGTTGTCGGCCACCATGGCGGTGGGCGTGGGCTTGCCGCGGCGCTGGCCATAGGTGTGGTCGTTCGGCAAGCGCAGCACGATAAAGTGCGGCATGTCGCCGCGCTGCTCAAAGCCGCGCAGCTCTTCGACGAACCGCGCCGTGCGCTTCACATCGGCATAATCGAGGTCGTAGCCGCGAAACTGCGGATCGAAATGTCCCTCCAAAGCGGGCACGGCGGCGGTGCCGGGGTCGCCCACCTTGCGGCCATTCGTGATGAACTCGCCGTAGCTGCGATAGCTGACGTCGGCCTCGCGGCAGCGGTCCCAAATATAGCCGCCCGCCGGCACGGCAATGGCAAACGCTCCTTCGCTGGGGTAGTCGAGTTTCTTTTGCCCGCCACGATAGACCAGCGGCCAGCTCTTTTCGACAAAGTCGGTGGCATAGGCGGCCATGCTCCACTCGTGCCCGTCGGCGCTGACTTCGCTCTCGACATAAAAATTATCGAGCAGCACAAACTCACGGGCCAAGGCGTGATGGTTGGGGGTGACGGCCTCGGGAAAAATGCACAGGTCGGCCTCACCATTGCCTTCCGGCAGATCGCCAAACACCTGGTCGTAGGTGCGGTTTTCCTTGATCACGTAGATGCAGTACTTGATCGGACTGGCGTCGCCCGGCTTGGCCGGAATCGGGTTGCCGGCTTCCGGTTCGGCGGGTGGGCTAAAATCGGCACGCAGCGGGCTGGCGCGATAAGCGGTCTCGGTGTAACGGGCCATGTCGTCGGGCGAAGGGCCGGCGACGATGCTCAGCGTGCCGCGGAACAGCCCGCCAATGTATTGCTGAACCGTGGCCGGCGGGCCGTTCAACGGGTTCGGCCCTTGCGGGTTGGCCTGCGACATCATCCCCTTGCCATTGGCCACATAAATCTGCTTGTCGAGCGGGCTGAAACGCACCGATGTCGGATACCAGCCGACCGGAATAAAACCCATCGAGCGGCTCTTGCCCGATTCGCTGACATTGAACACCGCCAGGTTGTTGTTGTCGGCGTTGGCGATAAACAGCACCTTGCCGTCGGGCGTCAGCGATAGGCTGTTGGGCGTGCTGCCGTTGGGCGCTTTGGGATAGAGGGCAGAGGAAATCGTCTCCGACGGCTCGCCCGTTTCGGTGTCGATCACGCTCACGGTGTTCGAGTTGGCGCAGGCCACAAACAGCCGCCGGCCATCGGGCGACAGCGCCATCTCGGTGGGATGGGCCGCGGTTTGCCAACGTTTTTCAATTTCGAGCGAGGCCAAATTGATCACCGTCACTTCGGCCTTGCCCCACAGACTGACATACAGCCGCTTGCCGTCGGGCGTCGGCAGCGGAGCATACGGATAACTGTCTTTGCCCAGCGCAATCACAGACCGCGGCTTGGCGCCCTCGCTCGATTCGCCGCCGGCCAGATCGACCATCGCCAGCGCGTGGCCCCAGGCCAGCGCCGCGTAGAGCGTTTTGCCATCGGGGCTGCACGCCAGGCCGGCGGGCACGCCGGTGTCGCTCGGCTTGCCGACGCTCAACTCGCGATGTTCGCTCAGATAGCCGTCGGCAAATGCGAATTGATGAATCACCTCGTATTCGCCGCCGCTGGCAAAAAGCCGTTTGCCGGACGACTCGAAACAGATGCCGTAAAACGTCTGCGGCAGCGATACCCGCGCCACCACTCGCTGGCGCTGCAGATCGACCGTGGCAATCTCGTGCGTGCCGTAGCCCGCGTGCAGTACCGCCGCCCAGGGTTGATTCGGATGCAGGGCAATCTGAATCGGAAAATCGCCGAGCTTAATCTGCTTGCCGGTCGGCCTCAGCGACCATTGGTTGGGCAGCAATACGTTGCCCTCGCGCTGCATGCCGGGCAGCCGCCGCGGCGGCCGAGAAGTTGCCGATTCGTCCTCGGTGTCTTGGGCCAGCGAAGTGTAAGCAAGCGAAACCAGA
The DNA here is from genome assembly GCA_036379195.1 of Pirellulales bacterium. Classification (GTDB taxonomy): domain Bacteria; phylum Planctomycetota; class Planctomycetia; order Pirellulales; family JAICIG01; genus JAICLL01. Next base: position 2,373 of record DASVHB010000092.1, on the reverse strand, counting down.
GCGACGATCGACAGGCTTGTGAAACGTAGGATCGAGCGAATCATGGCTGAGGCGAGGGAAGATGGTTCGGGGGTATCGAGACGGCCGCGCCACGGTCCGAGCGGCGCGCGTCGTTCCGGCGAAGCGCGCCGATTGGGGCGGCTCGCATTATAACGGGCCGGCGTCGCCGTGCCACGGCGCGCCGGCGCCGGGTAGTGTCTTAAAGTTGTGTTGCTGATGTGCAATCTGACAGTAACCCGAAGCGCAAGCGAGGCAGAATCAGCCCACGGCCTCGCTGGCGCTTCGGGTTAGTGTGGCCCAGCAACACCATTCTAAGACACTAAATGACCTTGCACGATCATGGGAAGCCAGCAATCTGTAGGGAACGCCCTCTGTGGCGTTCCGTGTTCCCATGATCGTGCAAGGTCATTTAGGCAGGTCATCCCACGGACCGATCACCGATCTGGTTTGCCGAAACCGATCAATCCGGGCCGCAAACTTTACCACACGCGAACACCTTATCAAGCTCGCCAGCAAGCTCGCCGCGAAAACCAAATTTCCGGGCGTGGCGAGGACGATGCTCTTGTTATCTGTTCACAGAGGGGAGTGGTACGCGATGCGCTTCGCGCGGCTCGTTGTGGTGGCGATGTTCTTGCTTGGCGTGGCCGGCAACGCGCGCGCCCAGCAGGGCGAACCGTTCAGCCTGCTGCCGCTGCCAACTATTTCGCCGCCTGTTCCTCAATCGCCGGCGAATGGCGTCGCACCGGCCCATCCCCGCCCTAGCTCCACCTTTGCCAATCAGCTTCCGCGCAGCCCATTTGCCGTGCCCGGCGCCGATCGGCGACTAAGCAACCGGATGACGCAAATCTCCGACTCGTTCGCCGCCGGTGACGGATGGGCGAACGGCGCCGAGGCGTTGCCCACCCCGCCTGGTTCGCTGAACGCCGGTCCGCCGATCGATCCTTCGCTGGGTCTGGCGCCCGGCGAGTTTCTGGGCGGCAGCCCCTACAGCGAAGCGCTCAACACCAGCGCAGTGCCGCCGCTGGCACTGCCTTGGGGAATGCAGTTTCGACCGGGTTTTTGGTTCGGCTCGCTGTCGGGCCTGATTATGACCCGCGACGCCCCCAATGCCGTCTCGACCACCTACAACTCGTCGAACGTCGACACCAACCTGCTCGACACCGGCATGGCCCGCTCGAACTGGTCCGGCGGCGGGCAGGTGATGTTCGGCCGCTGGTTCGGGCCGCAAGCTTACGGTTTTCAGTTTATCTACTGGGGCGTCGGCACGATGTCGGGCTTTGCCAACGTGGCCGACCCGAATCATCAGTTGAGCACGCCGCTGAACCTGGGCAATGTGAACATCGGCGCCAACAGCGCGACGTTTTATTTCGACAACGCCTACCAGCATGCCCTGTGGCGCAGCGACAGCTTTAACAACTTCGAGTGGAACGCGCTGCGGCGGGCGGTGTTTGCCCCGGCGTTCACCTGCGGCGCCCCGCGGTTGCTGTTCACCGGCATCGCCGGCGTGCGCTATTTTCGCTTTACCGACGACCTGATTTTCGGCTCGGTCAATTCACCCAACTTCAGCGACGACGGCGGCGCCTTGGCCGGCTACCTGAACACCGGCGTCACCAACTCGCTGGTGGGCTTCCAGGTGGGCACGCGCATCGACTACTTCATCTTGCCCCGCGTGCGGCTGTATGCCATGCCCAAATTCGGCCTCTATGGCAACCAGGTCAACATGCGCGAGCACCTCTATTCGGGCGATGGGCAGCAAGGCTTTGACGTGCTGGCCCAACGGAGCACGGTCTCGACGCTGGGGCAGATCGACGTGGGCGCCGGCTATCAAATCACGCCGCGGTTCAGCGCCTACGTAGCCTATCGTTTGATCGGCGTGACGCGCGTCGGCCTGGCCGACAATCAGATTCCGCCCTTCCTGGCCGACCGGCAGTCGATGCAGAACATCAAAACCAACGGAGATCTTATCTTACACGGCGTGATGATCGGCGGCATGTATAACTTTTAGAACCTATCCCAGAACCGGCATTGTGGTGTAGGCGTCCCGCCTGCCCGCCGGTTCTTAAGGCTGCATCACGTTTCTGATCGAGACCGGTGCGTAACCGGGCGGAACACTGGTGCTTCTGATTGCCCCATCGGCGACTAGATTGCCCCGCCATATAACAGCTCGGTGTCGGTTTCGCCGGGCGCGAGCAACACCAGGCCGTCGCGTCGCACTTCGACCACGCAGTTGGGTTGGCCGGCGGCGTGCCGGGCGAGAATGGCTTCCATCGCCTGAACGGCGGCCACCGTCTGCCGATCGGCAGAGAGATCGTTGTAGGTTAGCTCGCGCGCCTGCCGCAGCCGTTGTTCGCGCGCGCCGGCCGGGCCGCCAAA
>DASVHB010000091.1:0-7066 GCA_036379195.1 Pirellulales bacterium | reverse complement strand
AATGAAACCAATTGGGCCCTTAGGGCGATCGAGCAACCGGGGCATCGCCAAGGCTCTGCCCCGGCCACCGGATTTTGGGGCGGCGCAACGCTGCTCGCTTGTGTTTTCATTGCCACTTTCGCCACAAGCATGTTGGCCGTTGAGCCATTGCCTAGCACCGATCCGCTGGAGCTCGAGGGCGACCTGGCCGACCGCATGGTGCAGGGCATCGACCGGTTTCTGCTAAAGCAGATCGAGGCGTCGGTGGCGGCGCGTGCCCGGCATTGGCGCCGCGACTTTTCGTCGCCCGAAAAGTACAACGAGTCAGTCGCGCCCAATCGCGCGCGGCTGGCCAAGATCATCGGCGCGGTCGATCGCCGTCTGCCGATCACCGGACTGGAGCTGATCACCACCACCGACCATCCGGCCCGCGTCGGCCAGGGCCAAGGGTTTGAAGTCTTCGCCGTGCGTTGGCCGGTCTTCGACGGCGTGTACGGCGAAGGGCTGTTGCTCACGCCCGTCGGCGGCAAAAAACCGGTGGCCGACGTGGTGGCGATTCCCGACGCCGACCAGACGCCCGAAATGCTGGTGGGGCTTATGCCCGGTGTTGAGCCAGAGTCGCAGTTCGCCCGGCGGCTGGCCGAAAGCGGCTGCCGTGTGGTGGTGCCGATGCTCATCGACCGCGCCGACACGTTCTCGATCGACGCCGGTGGCGCACGGAAGACCAACCAGCCCCATCGCGAGTTCATCTATCGCCAGGCTTACGAAATGGGCCGGCACATCATCGGTTACGAAGTGCAAAAGGTGCTGTCGCTCGTCGATTGGTTTACGGCCGATGCCGGCGATGCGGATGCGAAAATCGGTGTGATGGGTTATGCCGAAGGCGGTCTGCTGGCGCTCTATGCCGGCGCGCTCGATACGCGGATTGACGTCACTTGTGTGAGCGGTTATTTCGAGCCCCGCGAAAACGTTTGGGAAGAGCCGATCTACCGCAACGTGTTTGCGCTGCTCGACGAGTTTGGCGACGCGGAATTGGCCAGCCTTGTCAAGCCTCGCGAGCTAATCATCGCATGCAGCCGCGTGCCCGATATCAACGGGCCTCCGCCGGTGCGTGAGGGCCGTGGCGGGGCCGCGCCAGGCAGACTGCGTACGCCCAACGTCGATCGGGTCATGGCCGAAGTGGGCCGCGCGTCGCAGTTGGTCAACGGCTTCAAGGCTGATTCGTCATTCAAAATGGTTTTCCTAGAGGGCCAAATTCCCACAGACGGCAAAGGATTCACTAATGCCCCCAACGCCTCGGAACCGTTTTTAGACGTGCTGGCCAGCGCCAAGCTGGCGCCTTCCGGCGCGCCGCCCAGCTACGACCGCCCCGGCTTCGATCCGCAAAAGCGGCTCAAGAGGCAGCTTGATGAATTGACCGAGTTCACCCAGCGGCTGATGCGCGAAAGCGAATACACGCGGCGCGATTTTTGGTCGAAGGCCGATCGCAGCTCGGTCGAAAAATGGAAAGAGACCACTAAATCGTATCGCGACTATTTCGCCAACGAGGTGATCGGCCGGTTCGATCTCAAGCGGCTGCCCGCCAAACCGCGGACGCGCAAGGTGTACGACGAGCCGAAATACACTGGCTATGAAGTGGTGCTCGACGTTTTTCCCGACGTGATGGCGTATGGCATCTTGTTGGTGCCCAAGGGCATCGCACAGGGCGAGCGGCGGCCGGTGGTGGTCTGCCAGCACGGGCTGGAGGGCCGCCCGCAAGACGTGGCCGATCCGAAGGTGAACAATCCCGCCTACAACCAATACGCCGTGCGGCTGGCCGAACGCGGCTTTATCACCTATGCCCCGCAGAACCCATATATTTTCACCGATCGCTTTCGCACGCTGCAGCGCAAGAGCAACCCGCTGAAAAAGACCCTCTTTTCGACCATCGTGCCGCAGCACGAACAGACCGTCGAGTGGCTCGCTTCGCTGCCGATGGTCGACGAAAAGCGGATCGCGTTTTACGGGCTGTCGTATGGCGGCAAGTCGGCGATGCGTATTCCGGCGCTGGTCAATCAGTATTGCCTTTCGATCTGCTCGGCGGACTTCAACGAGTGGATCTGGAAGAACGTTTCATCGCGCTCGCGCTACAGCTATCTGGGCACGATGGAATACGAGATGTTCGAGTTCGACCTGGGCAACACGTTCAACTATGCCGACATGGCGGGACTAATCTGTCCGCGACCTTTTATGGTCGAACGCGGGCATCGCGATGGCGTGGCGCCCGACGAATGGGTGGCGTATGAGTATGCCCGGGTGCGGCTGCTTTACGCCGATCTAAAGATTCCGCAGCGCACCACCATCGAATTCTTCGACGGTCCGCACACGATTTACGGCGTCGGCACGTTTGCGTTTTTGCATCAGCATCTGGATTGGCCGGAAAAGTGAGTGGTTGGTGGCTGGTGACGAGTGGTTAGTGGCTGGTGAAGAAGTGGCTGGGGCGGAGCCTTGACGATTCCCCGGCTGGTTCCATCGCGCCAGGCTGCATGCGATGAGACCGTAGGGTGGGCCGAGCGCAGCGAGTCCCGCCATCGGGCTGTGGTGTTTGTGCGGCACGCACATCAAGGGACGAGCGACTGCGCCCAGGCAGGGACATCGTCGGCGATTCTGAGATGGTGAACGGTTATCGCGGGTGTTTTGGATGGCCATGTTCCGCGGCGAGGATTTCGTCGTCGCTTTCCGCCCAGCGGCTGCGGCGGGTGAACGTGGCCGCGATGTGATAGAACACCGGCAACACGAACAGCGTCATCAGCGTGCTGCTGATCACGCCACCAATCACCACGGTGGCCAAGGGGCGCTGCACTTCGGCGCCGAAGCCGGTGCTGACGGCCATAGGAATAAAGCCCACGCTGGCCACGACCGCCGTCATCAGCACGGTGCGCACGCTGCCGATCGCGGCCCGCTGCATGGCGGTCGGAAAATCGAGGCCCTCTTCGAGCAACCCGCGTAGCCGCGAAACGATGACCATGCTGTTGAGCACCGACACGCCCGAAAGCGTAATGAAGCCTACCGCCGCCGAAATCGACAACGGCATCGCCCGCACCCAGAGCGCGGCCATGCCGCCCACGCAGGCAAACGGCACGCTAGCGAAGAGCAGCGCCGTATCGACGCCATTGCGATAGGTGCTAAACAGCAGCACGACGATGAGCAACAACACCAGGGGCACAACAATTGCCAGCCGCCGCTGTGCCCGCTGGAGGTTTTCGAATTGCCCACCCCACTCCAGCCAGTAACTGTCGGAAGGCAGTTCAACCTGTTCGGCAATTTTGCGCTGTGCCTCGGCCACGAAGCTGCCGATATCGCGCCCGCGGATATTGCACTTGACGGTGATCCGCCGCTTGCCCCATTCGCGCCACACTTGCCGCGGCCCCTCAACGACGCGCACGTCGGCCAGCCGATCGAGCGGAATGCGCTCGCCCGATGCCGTTGCCACCGTCAGCGACTCGATCGAGTGGGGGTCGTCGCGCAAGTCGTCGGGCAGCCGCAATACCAGCGGAAACCGCAGCCGCCGCTCCATCACCTCGCCCAGCGGTTTGCCGCTGACCGACTCGACCAGGTTGAGCACGCTTTCGGCGGGCACGCCATAGCGGGCAATCTGGTCTTGCTTGATGCGCACCTGCAACACCGGCTGCCCGGCGATCTGGTCCACATTCAGGTCGACGCAGCCTTCGACCGACTTAAGCACGTCGGCCAGCTCGCGCGACTTGGCGATCAGCACGTCGAAATTATCGCCGAACAGCTTCAGCGCGATATCGGCACGGGCGCCGGAGATCATCTCGTTGATGCGCTGCTCGATCGGCTGCGTAAACCAGATGGTTTGTCCCGGAATATCGTCAACCACCGCCAGCATCTTCTGGACGAGCTCTTCTTGGTGGTGAGCGCGGCGCCATTCGCTGGGGGGCTTGAGCGCGATGAACATGTCGGTTTCTTCGACGGTGCCGGTGTCGGTGGCCACCGCGGGGCCGCCGGCGCGGCTCCACAGGTGCGAAATCTCATCAGGGAACGCCCGCAGCATGGCCCGCTCAATCTGCGTGTTGATCCGCACTGATTCATCGAGACTGGTGCCCGGCGGACGCAGAATGCCCAACACGATGTCGCCCTCGGAAAGCCTTGGCACGAATTCGCTTCCGAGGCCCAGGGCGATGGCCAGGGCGAACGCCAGCGCCATCATCGCCAGGCCCGTCGTGGCCAACCGATAGCGCAGCACAAACCGCAGCATCGGCGCGTACAGCCACTTGGCCAAGCGCACCAACGGCACGTCTTCTTCCTCAAGGCGCCGTGGCAACACCAGGCTGCATAAGACCGGAATGAAGGTAAGACACAACACCAGCGAGCCAATCAGGACGAAGATCACGGTAATCGCCATCGGGCGGAACATTTTGCCCTCAACGCCCTGCAAGCTGAGGATCGGCAAATAGACGATCATGATAATGATCTGGCCGAAGACCGCGGGCGTGCGCACCTCGACGGCGGCCTGCCGAATGATTTCGAGTCGTTCGCTTTTCGAAAGTTCGCCGTGGTGAGCCAGACGCTGGATGATGTTTTCCAGCACCACCACGCTGCTATCGACCACGATGCCGAAATCGATGGCCCCCAAGCTCAGCAAGGTGCCGGCGATGTTGCTTTGAAGCATGCCCGAAAACGCGAAGAGCATCGACAGCGGAATGGCCGAGGCGGCAATCAGGCCGGCCCGCAGGTTTCCGAGGAATACAAACAGAATGGCCACCACCAGAATGGCCCCGTCGAAGAGATTGCCGCGCACGGTTTCAATGACTCGATCCACCAATACCGTGCGATCGTAGACCGGCTCCAGCCGCAGATCAGACGACATTTTGCCGCGGAGTTGTTCGAACTCATCGGCCATGCGTTGCGTGACGGCGTAGCTGTTCTCGCCCATGCGCATGAACCCCAGGCCGAGCACCACCTCGCCCTGTCCGTTGGCCGTGACGGCGCCGCGGCGGATGACGTGGCCGATGGTCACCTGGGCCAGGTCGCGCACATGGATGGGCACGCCGTCCTGCGCGGCGACCACGATATCGCCGATCTGCTCGATATTGACAGTGCGGCCAATGCCGTGAACCAGCAGCATATCGCCGGCGACGTCGATGTTGCCTCCGCCGACATTCAGGTTGTTGTGGATGACGGCGTGCATCACGTCGTCGAGCGAGAGGTCGTATTTGATCAACTGATCGGGCTCGACGCGAATCTGATATTGCTTCTCGAATCCGCCCCAGGAGTTGATCTCGGCGGTGCCGGGCACTGTGCGCAGGGCGGGCTTGATGGTCCAGTCTTGCGTGGTCCGCGCCTTGGTCAGGTCGCCATTGCGTTCGATGACGAGGTAATGAAATACCTCACCCAGGCCGGTAGAGACGGGACCCATTTCGGGACGCCGAATGCCCGTGGGCAGCTCAACGTTGCTAAGCCGCTCGAAGATGATCTGCCGCGCGAAATAAATATCGGTGCCGTCGCGAAACGTCACCACGACCTGCGAAAGCCCGAACTGCGACACCGAGCGCAGACCTTCCAGCCCCGGCATGCCGCCCATCGACAGCTCGATCGGAAACGTCACCAGGCGTTCGATCTCTTCGGGCACCATGCCCGGCGCCACGGTGTTGATCTGCACCTGTACCGGAGTGGTGTCCGGAAAGGCGTCGATGTTGAGCGACCGCAGCGAAACGACTCCGGCGGCGGCCACGGCGGCGGCGGCCACCAGCACCAGCAGCCGATGGCGCAGCGACCAGGAGATGATCCGCTCGAGCATCTCAACTCCCCGAGCCGGCGAGCCGCTGCTTGAGAATCTCTGACTTCAGCACATGGCTGCCCGCGGCGGCGATCTGGTCGCCCGGCTTCAGCCCGGTGAGCACCTCGGTGTACGAATCGCCGACGATGCCCAGCTCAATTTGCTTGGGCTGGAAAACGCGCTCGTCTGCCCGCACAAAAACGACATTGACCGGGCCATCGCGCTGAATCGACTGATTGGGAACGACCAAGGCGTCGGGCTTTTCCTGAATCAGAATTTGCCCGACGCCGAACATATTGGCCCGCAGCAGCCTCTGGCCATTGGCAGGATCGCTCTCGCCGTGAATGAGCGGATTGTCCACTTCGATGCGGGCTTGCACCATGCGCGTACGCTTGTCGACTTCGGTGCTGATCCAGCTCAGCGCAGCATGAATCTCTTGCACCACGCCCTCGGTGGAAAAGACCACTTCCTGCCCGAGGCGAATTCTGCCGGCGTCTTCCTTGCTGACATCGAGTTCGATCCACATACGGCGGACGTCGGCCATCACAAATTGCCCGGTGCTCGAAGGCTCAACCAATTCCCCAACCACGATCTCGCGGCCGATCACGGTGCCGTCGAAAGGGGCCACCAGCGGCACCAGATTGGCCGTGGTTTTTTGCGGATCGAGGCGGTCGACCAGCGAGTTGGGCAAGCCAAGAAAATGGACTCGCCTCACCAGCTCTTCGTCGTGCAACCCCGCCACGTCTTCCAACCTCACTGGCAGCCCTAAGTTCACCAGCGTCTGTTGGGCATTGAACAATTCGATTCTCGCTTCGCGGGCCTTGGCTTCAGCCTCGCGCAGCGATCGATAGGGTACGGTCGATTGCGATTGTCGCAAGTGGCGATAAGTTCCCTCGCGCAGCTCCGCCGCGACGACGGCCTGCAAAAACTCGGACTTGGCCCGCCCGATATCGAGCGCCTCGATGATGGCCAGCAATTCGCCTTTTTTGATGGTTTCGCCGACTTTCTTTTCGACGCTCCAGACGGTGCCCGACACGCGGGCGCAAAGCTGCGCCAGACGCGTCTGGTCGTAGGTAACGGTGCCGAGGCAAGTCACCTGATCGACCATCGGACGGCGTTCGACGGTCGCCAGTTCGATGCCCGAGCGCGCGATGGCCTCGGGCGATTCGAACGAAATCGGCTCGAGCAGGGGGATTTGCGATTTCGCCTCTTTCACCGGCAAGTCGGCGGCGCCGGGCAGCGCGTCGTCAGGCGACACCTGTAGTTCGGGCGCGGCGTTGCCCCGCATCATCTGCGAAAGGGTCGGAA